>CAYLVS010000178.1:495-4158 GCA_964387185.1 uncultured Oscillospiraceae bacterium
CAGGAAGGATTCCAGGAAAATAGCCGAAGGTATCTGAAGGCAGGTGGTGACAATAATCTGTCCGATGCAGTTGGGCAATAAATGACGTCTGATTACCCTGGAGCTGGAAGCGCCTAAGGCCTTTGCAGCCGTCACGTATTCCTGCTCCTTCAGCATCAGTACCTGACCCCGGATGATACGAGCCATTCCCACCCAATACAGAAGCCCAAATGCAATGAATATAGCGATCAAGCTGGGGCCCAGAATCGATAGCACATCTGCTATGGCGCTATCCGATGTATTGAACCACTGCGTTAATGCCGGTTTCAATGCGGTAGACAAGAGTAACACCACCAAAATGTCCGGAATGGCATAAATCAGTTCCACTAAACGCATCATGACATCATCTACCCGACCGCCGAAGTAGCCGGATATGGCTCCGTAGGTGGAGCCGATGACTAGCACAATCAAGCTGGCTGCTATGCCAACGATCAGAGAAATACGAGTCCCGAACATTGTGCGAACGAGCAAGTCACGGCCTAAGTTATCCGTACCAAAGGGATACTGCCAGGATGGATCAATGTTTTCATCTCCCCGAACCTGCGTCGTGTAGTCGTGTTCGAAAAAAAGAGGTCCCACAAATGCGAACAGAATCAGTAAAATTACAATTACCAGGGATACCATGGCAACTTTATTCTTCTTCAGGCGCCTCCATGCATCCTGCCAATAAGAGAGGCTTTTCTTGGTCTCAATAAAACTCTCTTTTTCAGCGGCATCCGCCTTGCGAAAATCGTCTTCTTTATAATCCTGATGCCCCAGAGCTGCATCTACATCCATTTGCCATGTGGGGAAGGGGAAAAATCCAAAAACTTTTTGAATGCGCATTTATCTTGAACCTCCCTTCGCCAAATCAATTCTCGGGTCGACGGCCTTATACAAAATGTCAACCACAAGGGTCATGGTTACGATGAAGGTCGCTAAAAATATGGTAGTGCCCATAATAATGGGATAATCGCGGTTCATAATGCTCTGAACAAAGTATCGGCCCAGCCCGGGAATGTTAAATACGGTTTCCACAACAAAGCCGCCGGTAAGAATACCTGCAGTCAGAGGACCCAAATAGGTCAATACGGGAATGAACGCATTCCGAAGAGCATGTTTGAATACGATGGAAATCGCCGGCACACCTTTGGCCCGTGCTGTCCTGATGTATTCCTGGTTGATGACATCGAGCATGCTGGAACGGGCCAGCCTGCCGATGTAGCACATGGGATAAAAGGCTAAGCTGAAACAAGGCATAATATAGCTCTGCCAGCCGGTCAGGCCTATGGTTGGCAAAAGTTTCCACATGGACCCCAGGAAAATCAACAGTACCGTTGCAACGACGAATCCCGGAATCGACACCCCAAGGGTGGTTACAACCCGCAGTATGCTGTCCACCCAGTTTCCTCTGTTATAGGCTGCAATACAGCCGATAGGTACACCAATCAGTACCGCTCCCACAAGGGCAATCACACCTACCTTGGCAGATACAGGGAACATCTCCATAATAATAGTTGTGACAGGTCGATTTTTCTGCATTTTCAGAGAAACGCCAAAATCTCCCTGTACCATATGAACTATGTAGTTCTTCAGTTGGACAGGAACCGGTTTATCCAATCCATATTTAGCTTCCATGGCCGCCAAAACCTGGGGAGGAGGATTTTTTTCGCTAAGGAATGGACCTCCGGGAACTAAATTCATCAGAAGAAAAGTAATGCACGTAATCAGAAGTATCACTACCAAAGCCTGAGCTACGCGCTTAGCGATGAATTTTATCATAATTGTATATCTCCATTGTTTATTCGTGAGTTTCTATCACTCGCAAGCTATATATTATACTTTTTTGCATAAAAGGTCAAGATAAAGGGTTTTACAATATGTGGGAATCCCCGTTCCAAGTTAACTTTATCATTCAACGGAATTCCCGTTCCCCTGTTACTATTCACAGTCTACCCTCCAGTCCATCATGCATTCCGAGTCAACCCTCCAACCCATCACGCATTCCAGGCCAACCCTCCACCCATCACGCATTTCAGGCCAACTATTCCTTAAAATTAACTAAATTTCGAAATTTGGCGATTTGTGTATAAGATCCTCCTGAAATTTGGCTAATACCTCTTAGAAAGGCCCTTTAGTATGCTGATTCTTATCTTTTTTTGAACATATTTCTATCTGTGTATAAGAAAAGTAGAATTTCTTATACATAGATTTGATATTATTTAGTTTTAGATAAGATCCAGTTGATAACCGCTAAATTATACAGAGATATCAACGATTCTTATACACAAAACACCTTTTCCGCAAAAAAAGATAATGAGGTTTGAACTGCAACGTTCTCCTTATTATGCGTGTTTTTTTCTTAGCTTTTCGGGATCTGACAATATGACACCACCACGAAAAAGTTCAACCATTCCCTCTGCTGCGAAATATTTCAACATTCTCGTTACCACTTCTCTGGCAGTTCCCATGTGCTTGGCGATGGCTTCGTGGGTAATGGTCAGGCGGTTGGATCCCTCGATGTTCGCCTGCTCCAGCAGGAAGATTGCCAGCCTCTTATCGAAGCTCATGAACAAAACCTGCTCCATGATCCACATGACGTCAGAAAACCGGGAAGACATGAGCTGGTTGGTATAGTCTGATACTGCGATGGAGCTTTGCAACAGCCCTTGGTAGATGGAGGACGGGATCAGGAATGCCTCTGTTTCTTTCTCAGCTTCCACAAGGATTTCAAAGTTGATGTTTCTCAGCATGCAAGATGCCGAAAAGATGCACATATCCCTCTCCAGCAATCGGTAAAGGGTAATCTCTTTGCCACTCTCGGAAACGATAAATGCTCGGGCTTGCCCTTTCTTCACTAGAAAAAGGCCGTCCAAATCATCGGCTCCGCCGTGCATGATGGTTCCGGCCGGTATTCGGCGCAGGGTGACCCTGTATTCGAGAGCTTCCTTCTGCTCCGCATTGAGAGCATTCCAAAAGGGCAGCGCATCTTTGATATACGTAAGATCTTCCGGTTTCATTGTTCCTCTCTTTCGGTAGCTACAGCCGTGGGTTCGCGCCCTCGGAAAGCGTTTTGCCGGAGAACCCAGTTCCCGCTTTCGCTTCGGGACGATGTTAACATCGTCCCCTAACGTATCAAAGTATCTCACATTTTACGCCTGTTTTCAAGTCCGGCCCGGCCCTCTGTTTCCCGGTGATTTTGCACGTTACAGTTCACACCCGGCCGGCCGACAGAGGGTCAAATGTGCATAAATTGATGTTATATTGAACTCATGTGGTAGGTTGACCTCTAATTTGCGGTAAATGAGCAAAAAATGCGGAAGTGTGTGGATTGTGCAAAGAAAATCCACACACAACCAAGAAAAATGCACAGATTTGTTGCGATTGCATCAAATCTCCCGGGGAAATCCATACACAACTAAAGATTCTGCTCAAATATCGCGAAAACACCACTTTCAATCATCCGACTTCATACAATACCGTGCAAGAGGGGTGCTAAATCAAGGTGGCACGGGGACGCTTTGTTTGCCATCCTAGCACGGTTTCTACGGAAACACCCCCGGAAGACGGATGCGGGGGTGTGAACTGTAACTTTGTCACAGAAGGACTTTCACAAATAACTATAATAGTAAGTAGCAGATTGTT
>CAYLVS010000179.1:0-850 GCA_964387185.1 uncultured Oscillospiraceae bacterium
TCGGGTGGTGAAATCATGTGGCTGGAAACAGGAGAAAACCGAAGGATTGCTGAGACATCTGATACAGAAGATGTGACTGAATACGAGCCGATAGAAGCGTTTTTTATCGTGATTGATGTGTCCGGAGAGGTGATGGTTCCTTCCGTCTATACACTCTCAGATGGTGCCAGAGTTTATGAGGCTGTCGAAGCTGCCGGTGGATTGACTGAGAATGCGGATACGAGAAACACGAATCTGGCGGCTCCTTTATCCGATGGAATGAAGCTATACATACCCGGTAAAGAAGATGTGGCCGCTGAGGAGACGCAGACAGGCGAAGCAGCGGGAAGTCGATATATCAATGGAAATGTGTCTCAGCATGCCGGTGTCTCAGGCAGCTCTACCGGTAGATTGATCAACATCAATACTGCAAATTCTGCTGAACTTCAGAAATTGTCAGGCGTAGGTCCTGTTACGGCAGAAAAAATAATTGCCTACAGAAACGATTATGGTAAATTCAAAACCATTGAGGAGTTGATGAACGTCAGTGGTGTCGGAGAAAAAACCTTTGCAAAGCTTAAGAGCGCTATCATTGCAGAATAAAATGCTCTCGAATTGCCCACACTAAATTTGAGGTGAGGCAATGTTTAGTCAACGTAAAAGTTTTTGGAAAGGACGATGGTTTCTAATAGCTGTCGTAGCAATCCTGGGAGCCGGCTATTGGTTCAGCCAGGGAGATGGGTTTCCATCCGGGGTGGACACGCCTTTAGGGGAAGAAGTTAACCAGAGAGTTGATTCTCAGCCGAGAACGAATCATACCGGTGAGAGTCAGGGGATTGAAGATGTGGTTACAACGACACCGGATACAACT
>CAYLVS010000179.1:860-4053 GCA_964387185.1 uncultured Oscillospiraceae bacterium
ACTTTTTTCTGGTTAAGGAAGTCGATGGTGTTATTGAGGTTTACTACTATGATGGAGAAGGGGAGCCTGCTTTCGTAAAGAGTACTGACATCGCATTTTCTTTCTTAAGTGAGGTAGACCAGGCTATGTTCTCCGAAGGGGTCCTTATAAAATCAGAAGAAGAGTTGGATGAGCTTCTTCAGGACTTCGGGAGTTGAGTATGATAAAAAGAATACAAACAAAGCTCAGGATACCCTCAATCCTTCTATTAATTATTTCCTTAACGCTTTTTGCCGGCACAGGTATGTTAATCAACAGCATACCGGATCAGATTAAGATATTTGCAGACGAGACAAAGGTAATCAATCTTCCTCTTAAGGAAGTGACCATAAAAGTTCTGCCCGAGACGAAAGTGGTACCGGGTGGCCAGTCAGTAGGCGTTAAAATGGACGTAAAGGGCGTCCTGGTGGTAGGTCTTGAGGAAATTGAAACCGACCTGGGACAAAGCGTCAACCCAGGACTGGATGCGGGCCTTGAAATTGGTGACAGCATTCTGTCTATCAATAATACTCCTGTGGACAGTCCTGAGGAAGTCAAGGCCGTGGTAAATGAACTAAAAGGACAAATTCGGCTGAAGGTCAACAGACAGGGAGAGACATTGAATTTCCGGATTCTTCCCGTGAAAGCGGAGGAGGATGGTCTTTATAAGATCGGTGTATGGGTTAGAGACAAGACAGCCGGTTTGGGTACCTTAACATTTTATGATCCCTTTTCAAAGAGTTTCGGGGCCTTGGGACACGCTATAACGGATCCGGATACTGGACAAGTTCTTTCTGTGGAAGCAGGGGAATTGCTGAGCGCAAGCGTGGAGTCCGTCAAGCAAGGGAAGGCCGGGCTACCGGGGGAGATTCGTGGTATTTTTTATGAAGCGGACGCGCCTTTAGGCAATCTCCTGACCAATACGAATTATGGGATATTTGGCTCTTTCTATAAGCCAATTACCAATCCCTATTATCCTGAACCAATGGCAATTGGCTATCAAAACAATGTAGAGGAGGGCCCCGCATGGCTACTGACCACGGTTGATGGAAACAAAATGGAGAGATACGAAATCAACATTGACAAGGTCAACCGCCAGTCAAAACCTAACACAAAGAGCATGGTAATCAGTGTTACTGATGAACGATTGCTGAAAAAAACCGGAGGCATTGTTCAAGGCATGAGCGGCAGTCCTATCATTCAAAATGATAAAATAATCGGTGCAGTAACCCATGTCTTTGTAAATGACCCGTTGAAAGGCTATGGAATATTTATTGAATGGATGCTTCAGCAGACAGACCAATTGTCGAAAGATGGCTAATAATATTGAATGTTCGGACAATATTTATCTTGCTAATTTGACATTATTTCATTACTATTAAAGAGAAATGTAATAAGGGCCATTAATAAGTGTATCCCCGTCTAAAAAGGAGGAAAATGATGAGCAAGGTTAGAGTCGGTATCGCTGATGACAACAAAGACTTTTGCAATATTCTCGCCGATTTTTTTGAAATGCAACAGGAAATAGATGTTATATTCAAAGCGAATGATGGTATGCAAACTGTCGATGCAGTCCTTAAGGACAAACCGGATGTTTTGATTTTGGACATGATCATGCCGTATTTAGACGGGTTGGGAGTTCTTGAAAGGTTGAACGCCGTCGAAATGGATCCCATGCCCAAAATAATCATGTTGTCAGCAGTAGGGCAGGAAACCATCACGCAAAAAGCAATCAATCTAGGCGCAGAATATTATATTGTGAAGCCATTTGATCTGAGCATCCTGGCTAAGCGTATCCAACAGCTTTCCGGCTCTGCAGAAACGTCCTCCATCACCACAAGTAAGAGCAATATGATAAAATCTATTTTGCTTGAAGAAGAAGGAAAGAAGAACAATTTGGAAATTGATATCACAAGCATCATTCACGAGGTGGGCGTACCGGCCCATATTAAGGGATATCAATACCTCCGCGATGCGATTACCATGGTGGTAGATGATATGGATCTTCTTGGAGCGGTTACGAAAGAGCTATATCCTGCCATTGCCAAGAGAAATAATACAACACCCAGCCGAGTGGAGAGAGCCATCCGACACGCCATCGAAGTGGCCTGGAACCGTGGCAGAATTGAAACGATTAACAGCCTTTTTGGCTACACGGTCCATAACGACAAGGGCAAACCTACCAATAGCGAATTTATTGCAATTATAGCGGACAAACTCAGGTTGGAGAGAAAAGCGAGCTAGGCAATTCCTAGAAATTTATTAAATTAATTTTGACAGCGGGAAGCAACAAATTTCTCGCTGTCTTTTTCTTATAATAGGTAATCAGCGGGCTTGTCCTGATGAAAGCAAGGAGTGACACCATGAAGACTTATGCCAACCTGTTTCTGATTCCTTTTATATTAGTTATAGTTTTCTCTGTTTTTTCCGGGTTTACAAAAGGTTCCGATTCTTCAATGGTCGAAGAGTTAATAAGGGAAAGAACCAATATACTACATCAAGTATATTTTCACCAAATCAACCCCCAAGAAGGGGAATTGCTTCTTTATGAAATTGAGACCCAGCCCCTTTTGGCATCAGACATCCGAACGCTCCGCCAGTACACGGACACCGATATGGACATGATCAGAGATTTGGAGATCCTGGTTTTGGAGCAAACTTCCAATCTCTATGGAGTCAAATCATACCGGGGCGATATCCTTTGGTATATGAAGGGGCTCGCCGGAGACTATGTTCAATCTGTGGATTACAACATCATGTTGAAGAAATCCGGTAATCAATACAAGCTCTCGGAGTTTACCCCTATCCAGCCCTAGAGTTTCACTCATGTCATCTTATAGATGGCAGAGGTGATGGCAGGGGGACGTTTTGTTTGCCACCACCTTTGTCAGCGTAAGTGGTGGCAAACAAAACGTCCCCCTACCATCCCTGCTATACCATGTTTTTATCAAAACCGTAACATTATGGTTTATTTATCAAAAAAGGATGGTATAATAATTTGGCGTGAGTATTGAAAACATCAAGGAGGATGGACTTTTGAGAGAAGTATATTTAGACTACTCAGCTACTACACCGGTCAAGAAGGAAGTATTGGAGGAAATGCTTCCCTATTTCACTGAGCAATACGGCAATCCCTCCAGTCTGTACGCAAAGGGCTTTGAAGCAAAGGAAGGTC
>CAYLVS010000180.1:0-4052 GCA_964387185.1 uncultured Oscillospiraceae bacterium
CAGAGTGGTTGATGTTCTTTCAATTTCACTCACATGTTGGAGTTTTTCCTTAAATGCCGCAGCGTTTTTCTGATATTCACCTTCCGCTGTAAGTTCCTCGACATAAGGATGTTCGGGTGAAAGTACCATGTAAGTTACGCCAAATAGCGTGTCCGGTCTTGTGGTGAATACCCGGAGTTTTTTGTCGGTTCCCACAATTGAAAAATCAACCTCAGCTCCTTCGCTCCTGCCGATCCAATTCTTCTGCATGGTCTTAACTTTTGTAGGCCAGCCTTCGAGAAGGTCAAGATCATCAAGAAGGCGGTCGGCATAGTCTGTAATCTTCAGATACCACGGCTCCAGATCTTTTTTCCCCACCTCCGTATGACAGCGCTCACAGCTGCCGTCTACCACCTGCTCGTTGGCCAGTACGGTATGGCAGGAAGGGCACCAGTTGACGGGATTCTTTTTCTTATAGGCAAGACCTTTATTGAAAAACTGGATAAAAATCCATTGCATCCATTTATAGTAATCCGGATGACAGGTTGCCACTTCCCGATCCCAATCATAGCTGAGGCCTAGAGTTTTAAGCTGATCCCGCATTTCCTCGATATTTTTCCAGGTCCAGATATTGGGGTGAATGCCATGCTGAATTGCAGCATTTTCCGCAGGCAGTCCAAAGGAGTCCCACCCCATGGGGTGCAATACGTTCTTTCCGCGCATGGTCAAGTATCTGGAGATCACGTCTCCAATGGAATAGTTTCTCACATGACCCATATGCAACTTTCCCGAGGGATAGGGAAACATTTCCAGAAGGTAGTATTTCTCTTTCTCTTTATCTTCTATCGTTTTGAATGTTTTCTCATCATCCCAGTGTTTTTGCCATTTTTTCTCGATTTGACTGTAATTATATTGTTGATCCATCGGGTGCATCCTCCGTTAGCTAGTTCATATTTTATTCTTCTATATCAAGAAAACAGCAGTCTCCCCATATTTTTTCGATGTTGTAGCGGCTCCTCTGCTCCTCTGAAAATACATTAACGATGATATCGCCATAGTCCAGCAGGATCCATCCGGAATTTTGCTTTCCTTCTACGCTCTTTGCAAGAATCCCTTCTTTTGCGAGTTGGTCCATTACCTCTGCTGCCAAATTACCCACCTGACGCTCAGAGCCTCCCGTTGCCAGAACCAAATAGTCCGCAAAGGAAGATCTCCCGATTACATCGATGACCATCAAGTCTCGAGCTTTCTTGGCTGAAAGCACAGCTGCTGTTTTCAGTGCGATCTCTTTATTATTCATCTGCTCCCCTTTCTTTCGCCAGCAATGATTCTCTGGCCCTGATAGTGTCTTCATCTATTTTACAACCTTTTTCCGTAACGTATTCTATCGTTCGATTCATTGCTTCCAAACAAGCTTTGTCTAAATCCTCCCTAGCGAGCCGCCGCAACCGGTTAACTCCCGGGTACTCCCTGCCCGGTTCGATTGCGTCCGCCAGATATATAACTTTCTCTAAATCGGACATGGCCGGTCGCCCTGTGGTGTGGTAAGCCACTGCATTGAGAATATCCATATCACCCACGCCCCATTCTCTTTTCAAGAGTTCTGCCGCAATCTTGGAATGGGACAGCTCAATGGAGTCCGCATAGCGGGGATCCAATCCAAAATCATGAATAAAAGCTTCAGCCTCCGATGAAGATTTACACCTTGCCATATCGTGACAAAGTGCAGCAAATTCAGCTTTTTCCTCATCGACTCCATGTCTCCCGGCTAGAGCTTTCGCTTCCGCCATCACCCGCAAAGTGTGGCTACTTCGCTTTTCAGAGAGCTGATTCTCGATCACGTTCATTAATTGTTCAAATTTGGTTCTATCCATTGTATCACGATTGTCACTTTCTTACAAGTTCCGGTAGAGGCCATTGGACTCGATATAATCCATAACCGACTGGGGAAGCAGGTAGCGAATGGACTTGTTTTCATGGATTCTTTTTTTTATCTCTGACGAAGAAATATCAATTTTCGGCATGTGCACCTTTTGAACCCGCGCACCGTATTTAGCTGTAAAATGGCCAATCATATCATCTCTGGCCCTGTCTTTGTATCTGGGCCGGGAACCGACAATAATCGGATAATCTCTCAGGATTCCTTCCACATTGCGCCAGCCTTCCATACCTAAAAAGGCATCCGTTCCGCAGATGAAATGCAGTTGGTATTCCTTTCCCAATTGGCTTTGTAAGGCTTCCAATGTATGAATTGTATAGGAAATATCAGGTCCGCAAAGCTCCAGATCAGACACGGTAAAGCCAGGATTTCCCCCAACAGCCAAAGATGTCATGTTGTAGCGGTGCTGTCCGGATACACATTCCTGTTCCGCTTTATAGGGAGACATTTTTGCCGGCATAAAGATGACTTTATCCAGTCCGGCTCCATCCCTCGCCTGCTCCGCAAGTATCAGATGACCAAAGTGGATGGGATCAAAGGTTCCGCCCATTAAACCGATCTTTTTCATTTGTTATTCCTTTATAACAGCTATGCCCAGTTCTTCCAGTTGTTCATCGGATGCGGCGGATGGTGCTTCTGACAGCATGCAGATAGCCGCCTGATTCTTCGGAAAAGCAATTACCTCCCGTATGCTCTTTTCGCCACAGAGCAACATAACCAGACGATCCAGCCCGTAGGCGATTCCTCCGTGAGGTGGTGTTCCGTACTTGAAAGCTTCAAGCAGGAAGCCGAACTTGTCTTCCGTCTCTTCGTTGGTGAGTCCGAGAACGTTAAACATCTTGCTTTGAAGATCCTTATCGTGGATACGGATGCTGCCGCCTCCTAATTCCACACCGTTCAGAACCAGGTCGTAAGCCTTCGCTTTGACCTTTGCCGGATCGCTTTCCAAAATGGGAATATCCTCTGTTTTGGGAGAGGTGAATGGGTGATGCATGGCCTTGTATCTCCGCGAGTCCTCGTCGTATTCCAGCAAGGGGAAGTCTACAACCCAAAGCAGGTTATAGATCTTATCATTCAGCATACCCAATCTGTCTGCTATCTCTCTGCGCAAATAGCCGAGGCTGTCAAATACAACTGAAGATTTTCCTGCAACGATGAGAATCAGGTCTCCCGGCTTGCCCTCCACCTCTTCTGCCAGGCTGAGAAGCCCTTCCTGATCGTAGAACTTGTTAAAGGACGACGTGGCCTCATTGTCTCCGACACGGATCCAGGCAAGTCCCCTCGCTCCATAGGTTTTGATCTCATCTTGAAGTTTATCCAGATCTTTTCGGCTAAAATGGGCGCTGTGGCCGTTGATATTGATCGCTCTTACATCTCCCCCCGATGAAATAGCATCTGCAAACACCGGGAAAGAAGAGTCCTTAACTTTTTCGTTTAGTGAATGCAGTTCAAAGCCAAATCGGGTGTCCGGCTTGTCGCTTCCATAACGTTCCATTGCCTCATCATAGGTGATTCTGGGTAGCGGAAGGCTAATTTCAGTATGCATCAACTCCAGAAACAGCTCCTTTAGAAATTCTTCCTGAACTTCGATGACATCATCCACATCCACGAAGGACATTTCTATGTCGATCTGGGTAAATTCCGGCTGTCTGTCAGCACGCAAATCCTCATCTCTGAAGCATTTTACGATTTGGAAGTAGCGGTCCGTACCGGCCACCATTAGAATCTGCTTAAACATCTGCGGAGATTGAGGCAGCGCGTAGAATTGCCCCTTGTTTACCCTGCTTGGAACAAGATAGTCTCTGGCTCCTTCAGGAGTCGGCTTGATGAGCATCGGCGTCTCTACTTCGGTAAAACCCTGACTGTCAAAGAAGTCGCGGGTCAGTTTTGCTACCATGTGACGAAAGCGTAAGTTTTTCTGCATTTTGTTCTTTCTGAGATCCAGATAACGGTACTTCATGCGGAGGTTTTCGGAAACATCGTCATCGTCTTTAATGTAGATGGGCGGCGTCTCTGCCTGGGAGTATATGATCAGATCGCTTGCAAAAACTTCGATATCTCCCGTCGCGATTTCCTTGTTTTTCGCCTGGCGTTCTTTTACCACCCCCCGGATTCCCACTACGAATTCATTTCG
>CAYLVS010000181.1:0-4036 GCA_964387185.1 uncultured Oscillospiraceae bacterium
AACATGAGAGAGAGCCACATCCCTCCCAAAGACCCAAAAGGCATCATTTTTTTAAACCATACTACTCCGCCGCCAAATGTCCCAAACCAGTCTCTCAGCACCGTGAATACAGCTGCTATACCAAGAGATGCGAATAAAGTGCCTGCTTTTTTACCCCCTTCGTCTCCAACGATCAGGGTCTCTGCAGCTGCCTGCCCCATAGGATACGGCAGTTCTTTAACTTCAACGAAATATTTACGAAAAAGTGCTGTGAAGATCAAGCCTAAAATAACACCGCCCAAAGTAACAACTACCAAGGCAATACTGCTGACTTCTGCATCCGGATTCAGCATCCAGATGCCGGGTAGCGTAAAGGCCAAGCCTCCTGCTACCATGGCGCCTGCTGACATAGCAGTGTGCGTTACGTTAATTTCATTAATATTGGTGTTCCCAAAAGCTTTTAGTGAGAACATGGATACAAGAGCAACGAACATAATTGGCCAGGGCAGAGCGCCCAGCTTCAAGGCCACGAACATGGAGCTCATGGTTAGAATGATGGCTCCCACAGAACCGATGACCATACCTCGCACCGTGAACTGCTCCTTAAAGGATGTCGCGTACTTTACAGATCTTTGTTCCTCAGACATGACAATACCTCCTTAAAAAATGAATATAAAAATTATCACGGGAGTATTAAGACTCCCAAGCTGTCAGAGCTTGTTTATTTATATGTACAAGCTTTGACTTATTACCTGTGAATAGCTTTTCCATCACCTCCTTAATGCTATCCAATCCCACGATGCCGGTCACTCTAACAACTGCCCCCAGAATCACCATATTGGTTACTTTATCGTTATGCAGACTTGCTACAATCTCGTTTGCATCAATGTTATATACTTCAACGTCATCCCTTTTGGGTTTTTCTTTTATCAACGACCTGTTTACAAATAATTTACCTCCGGGGATAACCATATCTTCAAATTTAATCATGGACGGAAGGTTCATGGCCACTACAGAAGTCGCTTCCGTTATGACCGGAGAATTGATTTTCCTGTCCGATACGATTACGGTACAATTGGCTGTTCCGCCTCTCATCTCCGGTCCGTAGGAAGGCATCCATGTCACTTCTTTACCTTCCAGCATCCCGGCATAGGCAATCATCTGACCGATCAACATGACGCCTTGACCTCCAAACCCGGCAATAATCAATTTATGTGTGGCCACTTATTTCACCTCCATGGGAGTTTTCAGATTGCCGAGGGGGTAGTAGGGAATCATGTTGTCCCTGAGCCATTCCAATGATTTTACAGGATCGTGCCCCCAATTAGTCGGACAGGTGGATAAAACCTCCACAAAGCTGAATCCCAATCCTTTCTGCTGGACAAGAAATGCCTTCTTGATGGCTCGCTTGGCTTTTCTCACGTTTGCAGGAGTGTCCAAGGCCACCCTCTCTACAAATACAGCGCCATCAATGGTTGCAAGAAGTTCTGCCATACGGATGGGCATTCCCGAAATCTCTTTTCTTCTGCCGTCTACTGATGTAGTTGTTTTCTGGCCGATCAGACTTGTAGGTGCCATCTGCCCGCCGGTCATTCCATAGATAGCGTTATTGATAAATATCGTTGTAAACTTCTCTCCTCGGTGAGCAGCCTGGACGATTTCCCCTGTTCCGATCGAGGCCAGGTCTCCATCGCCTTGATAGGTAAAGACAATTTTATCGGGTTGCACTCTTCGGATTCCGGTGGCTATGGCCGGAGCTCTTCCGTGAGCGGATTCACACATATCCACATTCATGTAATGGTGGGCCATAATGCTGCAGCCTATTGGGGCAACTCCTATAGCCTCTCCGAGCAAGTGTTCTTCATCCAGTGCTTCCATGACCAGTCGATGCGCAATGCCATGGGTACAACCGGGACAATAAGTCGTTTCCTCGGGAAGAATCCCCTTTGTTCGTTGGAAAACCGTTCTCATCATTCCACCCCCAATACCTTTTTCGCATCTGCCGCAATCTCCGACGGGGTGATTAACATCCCGCCTACCCTGCCGGACAAACTGACCGGAAATCTTCCGCAGCAACCGATTTTTACATCATCTATCATCTGCCCTCTGCTGAGTTCAACAGAGATGACTGCTTTTGCGTTCTGTGGTATTTTATCAAAAGCCTCATAGGGATATGGCCATAAACTGATGGGCCTAATCAGGCCTGCCTTTATACCCTCTTCAGCAAGTAAGTCGATTGCTTCTTCCGTTATGCGTGCCGTAGAACCATATGCGACGAACACAACCTCTGCACCGGTTAAATCTGTCGTTTCATATTCAACAAGCTTTGCTTTCGCCTTTTGATATTTTTTGTCCCTTTCCATAATTCGATCTTCCAACTCTTCTGCTTTCAAATATAAGGATTTGACCACATTGTGGGGTCTTTCTTCTTTTGTACCGGTTATGGCCCATGGCTTAATCCCGGGAATATCTTCCTGCCTTACTGCCGGAGCTTGGTCAGGTAGCATAACGGGCTCCATCATCTGCCCCAGCATACCATCGGCTAGAAGCATCACCGGGTTTCTATATTCTTCCGCTATTTTAAATGCCTTTGACATCATGTTGACTGCTTCTTGTATAGAGGATGGGGCATATACGAAAAGATGGTAATCTCCGTTTCCCCCACCTCTTGTGGCCTGGTAATAGTCTGCCTGCCCCGGTTGGATCGTCCCTACTCCCGGACCGCCTCTTGATACATTTAAGATTACAAGTGGGATTTCTGCAGAACAGATAAAAGAAAACCCTTCCTGCATCAATGCAATACCCGGCGAAGAGGAAGATATGAATACTTTTCCGCCCGCAGCTGCACCACCGTATGCCATATTGATTGCCGCGATTTCACTTTCAGCCTGAACAAAGGAACCTCCGACCTTATCCAATTCTCTTGACATATACTCTGTTATCTCGTTTTGAGGAGTTATAGGGTAACCGAAGTAATACCTGCACCCACACCGAATAGCAGCTTCTGCAAAGGCTTCGTTTCCTTTCATCAAAACCTTTTCATTCATCTGTATCGTCTCCTTCCTCCCTCATAAATACACTTATGGCTCCATCCGGACACATGAGTGCACAGTTTGCACATCCAATGCATTTTTCCGCCTCTATAACGCAGGCGGGATGGAAGCCCTTGGTATTTATCTTTGTCTCGTGAAGCGCTATAATTTTAACCGGACAAACAGAGACACAAAGCTCGCAGCCTTTGCACCTCTCTTCATGAAATTTCACTAGACCTTTTGCCATTTACAATTACTTCCCTTCGTATTCTTCTATATGTCACTAACAGCAGTTAAATCTCCCGATCCATCCAGTCTTCTCTCATGTATAATTTCATTGGAAATATATTGAAATCATCCAAATCTCTTGTTTTATCGGTTAAGTCTGCAACTAAATGCTCCACACAACAATTGTACTTTACCGGAATATTTAAGGCCTCAGAAACGCCTAGAGCCAGCTCATAACCTTTCCGTATATCTTCGGGCATTGTTTCTTTTATCAAGTGTGTGTTATTTACAATCCCGGAAACCCTTAAAGAGGTTTCCCTTTCTATTTTCACGATATGGGACAGCGCTCTGTCTACAGTTGAAGTTCCGGGTCTGTTGGCGTTGATAACGCAGAGCATCTCGCTCTGATCGTCAGTAAAATACTTATGAAACTGCACGAGTATCCGCGCTCCGGAATCATCTCCTCCGGCATCTACAAGGGTGTTGCATTCCACATCTTCTAAAGGAGCTCTGATTGCAGAGGTTATCGCTGGAAGGTCTGCTGTAATGTCATAGCCAAAGGTATTGCTATATATCGATACACCCTTCTCTACCAACAGTGCTTGACGCTCCCTGCTTCTAAAATATGTATTGGCAATATCCAGATCGACAAGAGATGTCTTCCTGCCCAGCTCTGCCATTTTCACAGCATAATTGACAGCGAACTCGGTCTTCCCGCTTCCGTAGTGTCCTACTATTATTCGAATTCTCTTGTCATTCAGATCCATTTGGGCTTTTCCTTTATAAGTTTCAATGCA
>CAYLVS010000182.1:0-4004 GCA_964387185.1 uncultured Oscillospiraceae bacterium
AGTGACCTTCCTATGAATAATGTAGGTCAAAAAAACTGGGTTAGATAAAAAAAGAACTACAATTCGAAAAACTATAGTTCTTATTTGCTTGGACGTGTTAAAAAAAGGACTACAATCATGTCGAAGGCAATGTTTCAGGAGCTAAAATAGTTCACAAAAGCAAAGAAATCTGAATTTGTATACTATATTCATTAGGCAAAAACAAAAAAATGTAAAATTGATTTAGGTCAATGTTTTCGTTTCGGTTATGGTTTAATATATAAGCATCGAAGGACGAATAGTCGATGCGAAAGGAGATATTCCGATGAAACAAACCATAACAATCAATGGCCAGACACAGCTTGGCGAACTTGTAACCTTTTTCCCCGCTATCACTTCGCGCTTGAACGATTTGCATATTGATTATTGTTGCCAGGGTGATCGTTCTCTAGATGCAGCCATAAAAGAAGCGGGCCTGACCTCGTACTTCGTCACTGAGGTGCAGAATGCTTACAGCGAATATTTAGAAAGGCCGGACAAAGACCTGCCGATAACAGAGCTTTCCGATGAAGAACTGATCGACCTGATCCTCGACATCCATCACCTGACGGAGCGCGCTTTGTGGAAGGAACTGGATAAGCTTGTCAATTTAATTTTGCTGGTTCATTATGAGCATGGTAAGGAATTGATGCTGAAGATCCACAGAAGCTTCAGTGAGCTTAAGATGGAGCTGGAAGAGCACTTCGCCAAAGAGGAGAAGGAGCTGTTCCCGGCGATGCTCAAAGAAGACAAAACCCCGGAGGACCTCGCCGCGATACGCGAACGCATTGATGAATTAGAGGGGGAGCACGATGGCGCAGGAGTCATTATAAAGCGTCTAATAAAGGAGACCAACGATTTTACTCCGCCAGAGTACGCCTGCCCGACAGTGAAGGCCGTTTATCAGAAGCTCCACGAGTTAGTCGATGATGTTTTCCTGCATATCGCAAAAGAAAACAGCGTCCTGTTTAAACGTTACCGATAAGTGTTCTTTGAAAGGAGTGAAAGTAAGATGGCTAAAGCAGAATTTCAGTTAGAACCGTTGACCTGTCCCACTTGTGTTAAGAAGATCGAAACTGCATTGGCAAAATCCAAGGGGGTTGATTCGGTAAAAGTGCTGTTCAACTCCAGCAAAGTGAAAACGGAATTTGATGATACGCAAATCAGTGGAGAGAAGCAGAAACTCATTATTGAAAACCTCGGTTATACCGTATTGAGTTCGAAAAACTCTTAAAGTATTAATAATTTACCATGGTCTATATAAAAGACCATGGTTTTTATTTTAAACAGAAATTAGATTTATAATAATGTAACAAACTTGATTCTAATCAAGGCCATCAGGGCAGATTTGAAATATGATAAACTCAACAGAATGAACGATAGGGATTGGAGGAATCGATATGGGCAAAGTGCTATTTAAGATAACGCCGCTGCGTTGCCCCAGCTGCGGTAAGGAAATCGAGGATATACTGTTGGAACAGAGGGGTGTGCTGTCAGCGAAGGTTCTACCAAAGATTGGGAGAGTTCGCACAGAATTCGATGAGACAGAGACAGATGCAGAGCATCTTGAAAAGACGATAGGTAGTTTAGGTTATGCTGTAGAGCGGAAGGATATGATAAAGGAGGAAGCAAAATGATAAAACACTTGAATCAACATAAAAACCATATTACGGCAATATCCGGGATACTGATTGTCATTGGATTTCTTCTTCCCTATATAGGATACGAAAGCTATAGGGATTGGGCTTTGATTGCCGCCACCTTAATAGCGATTATTCCCATTGCCATACGTGCCTTTCAGGCACTTCGCTTGAAGGCGTTCAGCATAGAGTTGCTGGTAACCATCGCTGTGGTTGGCGCCCTCTATATTCACGAGTATGTGGAGTCTTCCGTTGTGACTTTCCTTTTCATGTTCGGTGCTTACTTGGAAGCGCGTACCCTGGAAAAAACCCGCTCTTCCCTGAAAGCGCTAGTGGACATGGCGCCCCAGGAAGCAAATGTCATTCGTGATGGGGAGAGCTTGATCATACCGGTAGAGGAAGTTGTGAAAGGGGACCGTATCATCATTCGGTCCGGAGGTAAGGTTCCTGTGGACGGCAGTATCGTATCAGGTAAGGCCACATTAAATGAGGCCGCCATTACGGGCGAGTCTGTCCCCGCAATGAAAGAAACCGGCGATAAGGTCTACAGCGGCACGATTGTGGATAATGGCTATCTGGAAATGATCGCTGAGAAGGTGGGGGACGATACCACTTTTGCGAAAATAATCGAGCTTGTAGAGGAAGCCCAAGAATCCAAATCCAAAGCCCAGAAGTTCCTCGATAAGTTTGCCAATTACTATACCCCTGCTGTGGTCGTCTTGTCGATTATTGTATACTTGATAACTTTTGATCTCCACTTGGCTATTACGTTCTTAGTCGTTGCCTGCCCCGGAGCCCTGGTCATCGGTGCACCGGTATCCAATGTTGCAGGAATCGGAAACGGAGCGAAAAACGGTGTCCTCATCAAAGGCGGAGAGGTTATGGACCGGTTATCCAAGGTCGATACAGTGGTATTTGATAAAACGGGTACCCTGACGAAAGGAAGGCCGGAAGTAACGGATATAAAAACTTTCTCGAATTCGGATACGGAAGAATTGCTCAGATTGGTGGCTAAGGCAGAAACCATATCCGAACACCACTTAGGGCAGACGATCGTCAAGGAAGCCAACAAGAGAAACCTGAACCTGGAGGGAGAAGTTCTTAGCGGTGAGGTCATCAAAGGCAATGGCATCAAGGCAGTAGTGGAAGGTCACGTTCTAGCCATAGGCAACCGCAAGTTAATGGATGCGGAAAATGTTCCGGTGAGTGACGAAGTTGCCAACTATGCCATAGGGCGGGAAAAAGCAGGAAACACGGCAATCTTTGCAGCGGTAGACGGTCAGGTCGCAGGGATATTCTCCATAACGGACAGGATTCGCGAAGATGCTCAGAGAGCTTTAGCGGAACTGCGAAAGAACGGCATCAAGAAGATGGTTATGCTGACGGGTGACAACAAGCACACAGCTGAGCTGGTTGCTAATGAGCTTGGGTTAGATGAATTTCACGCAGAATTATTACCGGAAAACAAAGTAGAATTTGTTAAAGAGCTGAAGGCCGCGGAGCATACGGTGGCCATGGCAGGGGACGGGATCAACGACGCACCGGCGATTGCCACGGCAGATATTGGGTTGGCAATGGGAGAGGGCGGCACAGATGTGTCTATGGAAACGGCGGATGTGGTCCTTATGGCGGATAAACTGATGCAGTTCTCTCATGCCTATGCCCTTGCAAAAGCAACAATTCGAAACATGAAGCAGAATACCTTTTTCGCAGTTGCGGTTGTGTTTGTCCTCTTGATTGGTGTATTATCAGATTATGTACATTTAGCATCGGGAATGTTCATCCATGAAGCCAGTATCCTGATCGTGATATTAAACGCCATGAGATTAATAAGGTTCAACAGCAAGAGCAAAAGCCCGGAGTAATGGGATGAAGTTGCGAAAGGGGATTGGATATGAGCAATCATAATCATAAATGCGGGCATAAGGGGCACGAGGGACACAGTACATGTGTCTCCCGTGTCCCTATATTTAATCACCTGGAAGATGAGCAGATGGCTGAGATTACAGGATCCATTCAGTCAGCTACATACAAAAAAGGGGAGATCATCTATCATGCCGGAGAGGTATCTGATTCGCTCTACATTGTAAAGAGCGGACGGATAAAAATCTATCGCTTATCCGAATCGGGTAAAGAGCAATTGGTGCGTTTTTTGAGTACAGGGGACTTCACGGGTGAACTGGCCTTATTCAGCGGTTCTGTTCACGAATCCTATGCGGAAGCCATGGAAAATACGGAGGTCTGCTTGATAAGGCGCAAGGATTTACAGACATTTCTTATGAAGTACCCATCTATTTCCCTGAAAATTTTAACGGAGTTTTCAAACAGGCTGGAGAATTCCGAGAA
>CAYLVS010000183.1:0-3989 GCA_964387185.1 uncultured Oscillospiraceae bacterium
GGAGAGTCTTCATCCTCGTGCAGAGGATCCAACATATCCGCTTCGCTCCTGTGGGTTTCAGAAATAACCGGCACAGCCTGCATTCTTACCGGGCATCTGGGATCGTCGGGATCCATCAAGGATGCATAGTAAGGGGTAATTCCCAAGCGGAAGTTCTTGACTACTTCATTGATGTCCTTTTCTTCCTTTTCGGTAAGGTTGATGATTTTTTTCAACTGGTCGACAGAGGTAATCCGGTTCTCAACCTGCCACTTCCAGTCGTTCCATTGCGCTTCCGTTACATTCTTGTAAGCTTCAATGTCTTTCCAATTCCTTGCCATAATAAATTTCCTCCTATTGGTACTTTTTCGGCAAATATTTATTTATGCATACATCTCGGTGAAGAGCTTTCTCAGTGACGGGCTTTCCCTCAGAACCTGCAATGAAATGGCAGCATGTCCCTTGGTGTAGCCGTTACCGACGATCATGTTGATATCTTTTCCAACACCCTCAGCACCTAAAGCAGCCTTAGTAAAGCTAGTCGCCATGCTAAAGAAATACACGGTTCCACCGTCTTTGGTAGCCAGAATGCTGGCCATTTCCGTGTTAGGGATGTTGACGCAGTTGATGACCAGGTCAGCCAGTTTGCCGTCTGTGAGTTCCATAATCTTGTTGTACACAAAGATAGCATCTGTTGCATTTGCAGCAAAATACTCGTCTGCAAGACCCAGCTTTTTCGCTCTGTTTGTGCTCTTGTCGCTTCCGCCGATGCAGATAACTTTACCGGTGACTCCGGCTCTCTTCTTTGCTTCATAGAGGCAGAGAAGCCCGGATTTTCCACCCCCGCCGATAACAACTACTGTGTCGCCGGGCTTGACGAGCTTGGCTGTCTGAGCAGGAGCTCCTGCAACGTCCAGGACGGACAGTGCGAGGTTTTCCGGCAGATCGTCGGGCAGAACCGCGTAGATACCGCTCTCAAAGAGGATGGCCTGGCCTTTGATGTCCACCTGATCGATGTCCGGGCGTACTTCAAGGATTTCGTCGATTACCAGGGGTGTTAAGGAAAGGGAAACCAGAGTAGCAAGCTTGTCGCCAACTTTCAGGTCTGTTTTGCCTTCCAAGGCAGGGCCGATCTCTTTAACGGTACCAATGAGCATTCCGCCGGAACCGGTGACCGGATTCTTGTGCTTACCTTGCTTTTCAACGAGTCCCTTCATGATTTTTTTGATCTCTTCCACATCGCCATTTGCCTGCTTTTCAATCTGTGTGAAGCTGGCAGAGTCGATGTTCAGCGTCTGAACGTCAATTAAAACTTCGTTGTCGTAAATTTCCATAGTGTTATCGATCTTTTCTGCGGGTTGGGGCAGTACACCTTTGGGTTCGATTACCCGGTGTGTTCCATAAGGGCATCCTTTTTTCATAGTTGTTCCTCCTATAATTTCAGCGTTTTCTATAAAGCACTTCAGCTTTTAAGGGTCTTGACGGTGTTTTCCACATCTCTTACTTACTGTTTGCTGAAATGGTCTTCAGCATACTATATACAGCAAATTTTATGCCAATTACGGCTTTTCTTCAGCTGGGTTCCTTCCACGGGCAAAAGGTATGTCTTACCCCTGCGATTACAGGCTATGACAACATTTTTCCATCTCTTTCTAGGAACCAATAAGAAGGTGCTTACTTCTGTTAAATACAAAATCGGTTCAAACTCGCAAAAAGTCGAACCGATTTATGTTCATATTTGATATTTATTCTTCTTTCTTATCAGTTGTGTCTGGCTAATCCCGATGGCTTTTGCAGCCTTCCTGGAAGAACCGTGCTTTTCGCAGGCGCTTTTTATGATATTTTTTTCAAAATTTTCCACCATCATGTTTAGGTCCAGCGTATTGTTTTCCTCTACGATTTCCGACCGTTCCGATGGGTTTAAGTTATCAAAGAGATCCAGGTGCATCCCCCTCATCACATCAAAAGCAGTAATACTCTCCCCTTTTACAGAAATGAGCAGTCTCTGAACCATATTTTCGAGCTCTCTGATATTTCCGGGCCAGTCACAGTTCTTTAAATACTCTACCGCATCCTCTGTAATGCCCCGGCTGATGCCGAATTTATCGCTGTATTTCTTTATAAAATAATAGACCAACGCGGGTATTTCGGCGCGCCTCTCAGACAGGGCGGGAACCCGGATGGGAAATACATTGAGCCGGTAGTAAAGATCTCTCCGAAACCTCTTGGCGTTGACAGCGTCTTCCAGGTCGCGGTTCGTTGCAGAGAGGATCCGAACATTGGTTTTGACGGCCCTGGTGCCTCCTACGCGATAAAATTCTCCATCTTGGATGACCCGAAGCAGCTTGGCCTGAACGTCCAGCGGCAGTTCCCCCACCTCATCCAAAAAAATAATTCCGTTATCCGCAAGTTCAAAGTACCCTTTTTTGCCCGACGGGTTGGCGCCTGTAAAGGAACCCTTTTCATAGCCAAACATCTCCGATTCGATAAGGTTTTTCGCTATGGAAGCACAATTGATTTTGACAAAGGGTTGCATTCTCCTGTTGCTGTTCTTCTGTATTATGGCGGCGATCTTCTCTTTTCCCACTCCGGTATCTCCGGTAATCAACACATTGCAATCATATTTGGCCACGCTGAGGATTTCATCCATCACGATGGCCATCGCTCTGCTTTCACATATAAAATCCTCCAGTAAGCTTTTACGGTAATCGGGCATTTCAAGGCTCTTGTTGGAACGGCCCAAGGGATAATCGGCATCGTCCTCTACCTTGGATTCCACCACCGATGCGGCATCCAAATAGGAGGTAAGGCTCTTTATCAGATTGATACCGAATTCGTCGTACTCTTCCAAATAGCCTTCCGCGCAGCGGATGTTGAGCTGTCTCGAAATAGATTCTGTAATATAAACAGCTATATTGTAGTTGTTGATCAAGTTGGCAAAGAACACGGTTCCACCGTAGCGGGTGGCTAATATGTTGACTGTTTCCGCTCCGGGAATGTCGGCGCAATTGACGCTCATGTCGTAAAGCCCCTCTGCGTTGAGGCGTTGCAAACACTCCACAGGTCTCAGTATATTTACGTAATGGATTTCGGTAAAAATGTCGTTTAACAGTTTATCGATCAGGTTTCCTTTAAATATGATGTCCGACTTTTTGTCAAAGAGGCAGACGATTTGGGCGTCGGGACCTGCGGCATTTCGGATGGCAGAGCCAAAGAGCAGGTTGGTCAGCAGGTTATTGCCCACCACTAAAAAATGATTTTTTCCCTTGGCCTCCTCGCTGACTGCGTAAAGGTTGCCGGATTCGTCATAGGAAAAAAGGAGTAGGTTAATGGGAAGACCTTTAGGAGGCTTGACCACGGGAAACTCATTAAAAAAAATGGCATAGCCTTCCGCATCCACCTGTGAATAGGCCATGTCGATCCTAGTGATGCGGCTTATGTAAAGAGGAATGGCTGCAAGGGACGCGTTGCAAATGACCTCATCTCCGGGCTTCAGGCCTTTTTTGTTGTTGTATGCACTACCGATCTCCTCTACAACACCGTAGACCACTCCTCCCGTATCCGTGACGGGATTGTGGAACTTTCCTCTTCGAATGACGATATCCATGATTTTTTCTTTGATTTTCTGAGGGTTGTTGTCTGCTTCGATGCAGATTTGCTTGAAGCTGGTGCTTTCGATATGCAGTTTCCGTATGGATATGCGAAGTTCAGTGGGCTTAATTTCCCGATTATTGTCAACTTTCCAGGCAGATGTGGAAAGTACGTGTTTTGGTTCTAATACCCGGCTAAGTCCGAAGCGGTTGAACATGTATTACCTCCGTTTATTACGAATGATGCAAATTCGGTTCACTTCTGTGCAACACCAGCATACCTCATTGGTATAGAAATTGCAAATATAATCTATTATAATGAATATAGCAAGGAAGCAAGGGGCCGTTTTGGTGGCAGAGGTGGCAGAGGGACGTTTCGTTTGCCATCCCCACGCTCCCAAAAGGGATGGCAAACGAAAC
>CAYLVS010000184.1:0-3891 GCA_964387185.1 uncultured Oscillospiraceae bacterium
GGACATGGCTTCCATTCCATAAATCAGCGTGGCAAATCCAAGCATGATCATGCCGATATCCTTTTTTCTTTCATTATTCATGAATAAATAGAAGATGATTCCGATTAGTGCGAGAATAGGGGTGAAAGAAGAGGGCTTGAGCATCTGAACAAGCAGATTGGTCCCTTGGATTCCCGTAAGACTCAAAATCCATGCGGTGACGGTGGTACCTACATTGGCACCCATAATGACATGTATTGCCTGCTTCAATGTCATGATACCGGAGTTTACAAACCCGACGACCATGACCGTTGTTGCCGAAGAGCTTTGTATTATTGCGGTTACACCCAGTCCCATCATAAAGCCGCTCATTTTTTTTGATGTTAGGTTCTCAAGCAAACCCTTGAGCTTGTTGCCTGCGCTTTTTTCAAGACCTGTCCCCATTATGCTCATGCCGAAGAGGAAAAGGGCTAAGCCGCCGATTAATTCTAAGACTCCAAATAAATCCATGTGTTGTATTTCCTAACCTTTATTAAATAATGTGCAAAATGATTATATCATAAAAGTAAAGCTGTAGGATACAGGATTACCAAAAGCCTCAGATTGTAGCAATAAAAAGGATAATTTTGGCGCAAACTATGGACTTGTAAAGAGATAAAATACATAATGGTATAAAACAACCACGGGGACAGACCCCGTGGAGGCAAAATCAACCAAAGGGTCTGTCCCCATGGTTGCATTAGGGAGGTAAGTTATGGACTTAAGGAAAACTTCTTTGTTTCCGTTGTATGAAAAGTATGGAGGCAAAATGGTGGACTACGCCGGCTGGTCCATGCCTGTGGAGTTCTCGGGCTTGACCCTTGAACACGAAGCAGTACGAATCGCAGCCGGGCTGTTTGACGTATCCCACATGGGGGAGATCGAGGTGAAAGGGAGCGAGGCGGCAGCCTATCTTCAAAACCTTCTTACCAACAACATCGAAACCATGAATGACAACCAGGTGATTTACACCTTCATGTGCTATGAAAACGGCGGTGTTGTAGACGACCTTCTCGTATACAAGTATTCTGCCGACTACTATTTGCTTGTCGTGAACGCAGCAAATATGGAAAAAGACTATGAGTGGATGCGGGAACAGAAGAAAAACTACCAGGTTGAGCTCATAAACCTCTCCTGGGAGATTTCCGAAGTCGCCCTGCAGGGCCCGAAAGCGGAGAGCATCCTTCAAAAATTGACGGATACGAATCTGTCGCAGATCCCCTCCTTTTATCTGAAGCGCGATGTAAAAATAGCGGGAGCCAACTGCCTCATATCCAGAACCGGTTACACCGGAGAGGACGGCTTTGAGATTTACCTGAGCCATGAAGATGCCCCGGTTGTCTGGGAAAAGATTCTGGAGGCTGGAAAACCGGATGGAGTTGTTCCCGTTGGACTGGGAGCCAGGGACACCCTCCGGTTCGAAGCGGCTCTGCCCCTTTACGGCAATGAGATTTCTCAGGACATAACCCCCATCGAAGCAGGGCTGGGTTACTTCGTCAAATTCGACAAGGGTGACTTCATCGGTCGAGAGGCACTTTTCCAACAGAAGCAGGACGGGCCCAAGCGGAAATCTGTGGGCTTTGAGATGATCGAAAACGGAATCCCCCGCCACGGCTACAGCGTCCTTTCCGACGGAGTGGAAATCGGATTCGTAACCACAGGCTACCATTCCCCAACGCTAGGCAAAAACATCGGCTTCGCTCTGGTGCAGGCGGAATATGCACAGATGGGGAATACCTTTGAAATCCAAATCCGAAAAAGGACAGCCAAAGCCCAGATTGTCAGCAAGAAATTCTACGCCAAGAATTATAAGAAATAAGTCGGCAGCCGAAGTCGTCGACAAATAGTAGTATAAAATAAATATTAAAAAGCGGAGGTAAAATAATGGTTACAATGGAAGGCTTGTTTTATACAAAGGATCACGAGTGGGTAAAGGTGGACGGCAACAGAGCAAGCATTGGTATAACCGACTTTGCACAGCATGCCCTTGGCCAAATTGTTTATGTTGAGCTGCCGGAACTGGATGAAGATTTCAAGGTGGGAGATGTGTTCTGTGTCGTTGAGTCGGTAAAGGCCGCATCGGATTCTTATCTTCCCGTTTCCGGAAAAGTGGTAGAGATCAATGGAGAGTTGGAAGACTCCCCCCAGCTTCTCAATGAAGGCCCTTATGAAAGTTGGATCGCAGTGGTGGAAATGGAGGATCCCGGGGATCTGGACCAACTGATGGACGAGGCCGCCTACAAGGCATTCTGTGAAGAGGAGGAAGCAAATGCATAGGTATATCCCTAACACAGATGGGGATGCGGCTGAAATGATGGATGTAATCGGCGTGAAAACCATGGACGAACTGTTCAGGGACATCCCCGACAACCTAATACTGCCGGAAGCGCTGAAGTTGAATGCCGGCATGTCCGAGCTCGAAATCGAGCAAAAGATGAAAGAACTGGGCGAAAAAAACCAATCCGTTGACGATTTGGTCTGCTTTTTAGGAGCCGGCGCTTATGATCACTACATTCCCTCCCTGGTCAAGCATCTGGCAATGCGCTCTGAGTTCTACACGGCCTACACACCGTATCAGCCGGAGATCAGCCAGGGCACCCTCCAGGTCATTTTTGAATACCAGACCATGATCAGCAACTTGACGGGCATGGACGTGAGCAATGCCTCTCTTTATGACGGAGCCACTGCTTGTGCGGAAGCAGCCATTATGGCAGCAGAAAACACCCGGAGAGACACTATTTTAGTATCTGAGACGGTAAACCCGGAAACCCGGTTGGTGCTGAAAAACTACATGCACTTTCGAGACATCAATTTAGTAGAGGTTCCCATGGCGGATGGCGTCACCGATCCGGAAAGGCTGAAAGCCCTAATGGATGGAAACACCGCCGCTGTCATCGTCCAGAGCCCCAACTTCCTGGGAATCATCGAGGACTTGACGGAAATCGAAAAAATCACCCACGGAAACAAGTCTCTGCTGATCAGCTCGGTGGATCCCATCTCATTGGCAATTCTGAAAAAACCGGCAGAATACGGCGTGGATATAGTCGTAGGTGATGCCCAGGCACTGGGCAACCGCTTGAATTATGGTGGGCCCTATATCGGCTTCATGGCTACGACCACAAAGCTAATGCGCAAGATGCCCGGCAGAATTGCGGGGCAGTCCCTGGATGTAGATGGCCGGCGGGCTTTCGTGCTGACGCTGCAGGCCAGAGAGCAGCACATCAGGCGTTTCAAAGCCACTTCCAACATATGCTCCAACCAAAACCTCAACGCTCTGATGGCTTCTATCTATATGGTTACCATGGGCAAGAAAGGATTGCGTGAAGTAGCGCTCCAATGTACGGAAAAAGCCCATTATGCAGCCAGCAAGCTCACTGCCTCGGGCAAGTACAAGCTGGCTTTCAATCAACCTTTTTTCAAGGAATTCGCGGTGATCGGGCAAAAAGATGCGGGCCGGGTAAATAAGGAGCTTCTTGCAAACAACATTTTAGGCGGCTACAACCTGAGCAAGGAATACGGGATCGAAAAGGGCATGCTGCTCTGCGTTACGGAAAAGAGGACAAAGCAGGAAATTGACCGGCTTATCGCTCTCATGGAGGTGGTCTCGTGAAGAAATATAATAAATTGATCTTTGAAATCTCAAAAGAAGGCAGGAGCGCATTTTCCCTTCCGACAAGCGACGTGGAGAGGGGGGCCATGGAGGATCTCATACCGGCACATCTTCTTTCCAGTGAAGAGGTGGACCTGCCGGAAGTCAGCGAAGTGGATGTGGTCAGGCACTATACACTGCTGTCTAATAAAAATTACGGAGTGGACACCGGGTTTTATCCCTTGGGTTCCTGCACCATGAAATACAATCCAAAAATCAACGAA
>CAYLVS010000185.1:0-3888 GCA_964387185.1 uncultured Oscillospiraceae bacterium
GCGTACCGGAAGGCCGTTTTCTCCGAAAAGGTCCCAGAATTGTACCGGAAAGGATTGGTAGTTAAAGTTTTCGATGCCCAGTTTCCCTAACCGCTCTTGCATTTTGGGACTGTCGGTTCCCGGTACCGCAAGGCTGGCTAAATCACCCTTTATATCCGCGAGAAAAACTGGAACACCCATGGCGCTGAAGGATTCTGCCATTACTTTGAGTGTAACTGTCTTGCCTGTGCCCGTCGCTCCCGCAATCAAGCCATGCCTATTGGCCATCCGCGGCAATAAATATACCGGAAGGTCACCTCTTCCAATCAACAACTTATCATCAATATACATGCCCCTGCCTCCTATTCCGTTATTGCGGACAACCCGGCCCAGCTAACCCGGCATTCATATTTGTACCCGCACTCCATGTTTCGCCCAAATCAATATAATAATTGTAAGAGATTTCAAGCCATTCGTCAACGCCGGAGCAGGCTCGGCTATGCCCATTTTGGACTTATAGGCCTAAAAGAATTACAACCGGGCTTATTTGTACCTATTTTCTGCTTTTCAAGCCGGCTTCTCAGCCTTAAAAACCGATATATAGGCCTAAAGCTACTTCATTTCCTGTGATTTGGGCCTATTATTTTAGATTCTATAGGCCCAAAAGCATTATAACAAGGCTTGTTTATACCTATTTTCTGCTTTTCAAGCCGGCTTCTCAGCCTTAAAAACCGATATATAGGCCTAAAGCTACTTCATTTCCTGTGATTTGGGCCTATGAAGAAATCGTGATTCAGTTCGATACGTTTCTACATGTTAATTTGGTATTCCTCCGGAAATTTGTTTACATTAAAATAGGGCAGCCTAGACATAAAGCTGCCCCTGCCTTCTATGCTTAAAAATGCTTCCGCTTTGCCTGATTGCTCTATAAAGCTATGGCTCTAATACTTCACTTCCACTACGAGTTTGCCCAGCTCTCTCAGCTTCTTTGATATGAGCTGAATTGCCGATAATCTCGGACGCACCCCTACCTGCTTGAAGACCATTGAGGTGTGGGCATCGTTAATAGCGGTTCCTACGTAAAAGGTGATCACATCCGCCTCCAGCATCATGGAGCAGAATCTTTCTACAGAAGAACTCTCATCGAGATCAAGGCTATCCTCATCCAGTAAATTGTATACCTGGTTGAGCATGATGGCCCCCTCCGTTACCAGGTCGATACCCTCTATCCGGTATTCCGGCGGTGCTCCAAAGGATCTGCCCTGCTCCACCAGCTTGACCTCCCTGCCCAGTTCCCTGGATACGATGTCCGCTGTCGTGGAACCTGCAACCACGTGTATTCCCGGCGATTCTATGAATTTCTCAACAATTTCCCTGTCCTTTGACCGCAGAGCAGGAGGTCCTGTCAATACCACCAGCTGGCTGGCCTCCCTGCACTGAAGAACGGCGACGGTAGAATCGTCTTCGTAGCGCCCGCCGCTCATCCGAACCGACATTTCCAGAACCTCCTCCGGAAGCCGGTGAATATTGGTCTTATGGCTGGATCTGCGATTGATAAAATCTACAAGTCCTTCCGTTCCGATTCCAAAGGAAGAACCCCTGCCCAAACCTGACTGGGTAATCCCGTCGGACACAATGACCAGGTGGTCACCCAGCTCCAGTTTTCCTGTGGTCTCTCCGATCGCTTCAAATTCTGCAGCATGAATGATCGGTTTGAGAGCGATTGCAAATCCGTCCCGAATCATGACCGGGTCCGGAGCCTCATAAGTATAGGCGATAAAAAGTCCGTCATTGAGTATCTTAACAGCCGTAAAAGCAGCGAAAGGGATTCTTTCTTCACGCGCCCGATGCATGGAATCCGCAACCATTTCACTCATTTTGCGCATGGATACGCCGGATCGATGCAGTTCCACCATACGGTTTGCACAGGTTATCGCCGCTATATTGGCATAGACACCTGAACCGATACCGTCACAGAGCACAAAAAAAGTGCTCTCTGTCGTTCTATCACATATATAGGTGTCACCGCACACAATATAATTGTGTTTGTGTTCTTGCTTTACTATATCCTCAATAAATTTCAAAACTCATACCCCATGCACAAGGCTATTTCCTGGCTTCGTCTTCATAAAGATTCGTGATTCTCTTTACCAATTCCTCACTCTCCGAGGTGCTCTTCCCTAAATAGTGAGCCATCTCTTGAGAGAAGCTGATTTGATGGTACAACAATTCCCGCACATGTTCAAGGGTTTGATTCTTAATAACATCAATCTGACCTTCCTCAAATTTCAGTTTAGAAACATCCGTGTAAATGCCTACAAATTGTTTCTCTTCCTTCAGTGGATATACTACTTCATGGAACTTGATCCCGCGTTTCGTCCGAATGGAGTCCCGGGATTCTATGTTTCCCGATGCAAGCTTCTCAAAGCTGTCTGCGTCCAGCAAGTTAGAAATGTGCCGTCCCAGCAAGCTGTTGTTACAGGAAAAAAGCTTTTGGAATGCCGGATTCATGTGAATGATGTGAAGGTGATCATCCAGGATAACGATACCGTTGGGGCTGGTTTGGATAACGATATCCATTCGTTGCTGGGCCAAGCGCCTCATGTAGGGCATGCACATCTCGCGCTCCGCCATTCCCCTGGCCACGGCAATAGCATTATCCCTACAGCTCTTATAGCCGCAGGCACCGCAGTTCAGCTGGAGTAAGGGGTCGCTTTTTCCCGTCTCTTCCAGTATCTCGTTGATCCTCTTTTCGCTGATACCCTCCGAAATAACGGAATCCGAATCATCAGCGAACACAGCATTGCAGTCGACTTCAGTCTTATTACCTGCCTTTGGGAACGTTGCGGTTTTGCTCGAATAAGCCAGTAAGTCCTGCTTTCGGAGAAATGTATTTTTCTCCCCGGGGAAACAGGGCCCGTTTATACATCCTCCTGCGCAGAAGAGCGGCTCAACGATATCGAAGTCCCATTCCTCGGCGGGCATATCAAACAGCTCCATGACGTCTTCCGCGCCGCTGATGCACAATACGTCGGGATCCGTTGCTTCGTGTTTGATATTCCCGGCCTTGAGCATGCCCCCCTCAACGGGGAAAAGCCTGGCAAGCTTCAGATCTCCCCGGCTCTCAAAACTGCTCTCCGAGCAGGTTGAAAGGTCGATTCCCTCTTCCTCCATCCATTGAAGCAGTTCCGAAAAGGTCAGGACACCGTCTATAAGCCCAGCATATTCCGGGCGTAATGCTTCTTGTTGCTTCGCTGCGCAAGGGCCGATAAATACCACCGCCCAGTCCTCTCCCAATCTGCTCTTAAGCTGCTTTGCATGGGCAATCATGGGGGACACCAATGGCATCAACCGATCCAAATACTCTTCTCTGTATTTCTCTATATAATTTACCACTGCAGGACAAGCAGTGCAGATATTGCCCTTCTCCTTTGCCTCAATTGTCTTTTCAGCTACTAATTGTGCTCCTTCTGCCGTTTCGGAAACACAGCTGAATCCAAGTAGCCTTAAGGCGGAAGGAAGACGCAGGCTGCGCCACCCGCTGAACAATGCAGGAAAAGAAGGGGCCACGCTTGCGGCCACCTTCCTTCCCGAGTTCAAAAGGCTTTTTACATCATCGATACTGGGGCGAACTGTTTTCGCCCCTTGCGGACATTCTCTCACACAGGTTCCGCATTTGATGCAAAGCTCATCTTCAATATAGGCCTGCCCGTCAATGACCCGTATTGCTTTTACAGGACAGACTCTGACACAGCGATAACAGTCCTGACAGTTGGCTGTCAGCGTATAGACAACGTTCTCTTGTACATTTGCCTCATTTTCTCTAATGATATCAGTTTCCATGGATTACGCCTCCCTCAGTGGATGGCTTTTTGGATCTCCTCCACTGCCAGTTCGAAAGTACACTGT
>CAYLVS010000186.1:0-3877 GCA_964387185.1 uncultured Oscillospiraceae bacterium
CATAGAAGCTCTGGATCCCGTCCGCTTTATTACCAATCACTCTTCCGGTAAAATGGGATACGCCATTGCACGGGCTGCCGCACAACGGGGGGCCCAGGTCACTTTAGTCAGCGGAAAGACAGCCCTGGCTCCACCGCTATACACGGATGTTGTAAATGTAGTTTCTGCCGCAGATATGTTTGAAGCAGTGACTTCCCGGAGCGCCGAACAGGATATTATCATCAAAGCCGCCGCCGTATCGGATTATCGCCCTGCTGAGGTTGCTGACAATAAAGTCAAAAAGAAGGATGAAGATCTTTCTATCCCTCTGGTCCGCACAGCGGATATCCTGAAGTATCTTGGCGAACACCGCAGAGAAGGGCAATATCTTTGTGGGTTCTCCATGGAGACACAAAACCTGATTGAAAACTCAAGAAAGAAACTGCAGTCGAAACAAGTAGATATGATTGCATGCAACAACTTGAAGGAAGAAGGTGCGGGATTTGCGGTGAACACAAATCTGCTAACCCTGATAACTGCCGATGATGAAATTCGGCTACCTCTGCTCACAAAAGAGGAAGTCGCTCACCGGCTGCTTGATGCCATTCTATCCCATAGAGTAAAATAGCCTGCATTTTTTATGCTCAAAACCCACCCACTGCCTTCCGCGCAGCAACGGTGGGTTAATTTTCTATTTATTCTGATTATTTGTCCCCGGTCGGGGTACATAGATAAATAATAACTTGTGTACGTGTCATTTATTATCTGAATGGAAGAGGTGAAAAAGATGAAAACGATTATAGTCCCAATCGATGGCTCCGAAAACTCAGACAGAGCCCTTCTAAAAGCAAAAGAACTCGCGGATTGCCTCGGTAGCAAAATTATCCTGTTGAACGTTATTAGCGTAAGGTCCACTGTTGCCTACTATCATTTCAGCGGGCGCCTGGCACAGGATTCTATTGCAATGGATTGGCAAGAAATTGTTAAAAAATCAAGAGCAACTTCCCAGGAGTTGCTGGATAAAGCAAAAGAAAAACTGGCAGGCTCCAATGTTGAGACCGTTATGCTGGAAGAGTACGGTGAGGAGATGGCCCGCTCCATCGTAGACTTTGCCAAAGAGCGTGACGCAGATATGATCGTAATGGGGTCAAACGGTATGGGATCCTTAACGAAGCGCCTTTACATGGGCAGTGTCACTACCAGAGTACTACATATCACAGATAAACCCGTATTAGTCATCCAATAGCAAAAAGGTGCCGGACGCCAAGTATCCCATTGTCGTATTTGGCGTCCGGCACCTTTTTGTTGATGTGAAAGTTGTCACACCTGTTAAACCACCAGAGCACGGGCTGCTTTTCCCGTCATATGTTCGATGCTGACTTCTACAAGGACAACGTTGTCCCAATCCTTCTCAATTTCCTTTTGTCCTTCCTCTTCATAACCGGCCGAATACTTATCCACCAAGCTCACAAGGGCAGCTCTCCGGTCTTCGTCTCCCGTCAGTATTCTGGCCCGGCCAAAGACCACGACACTGCGGTAATTGGTCGAAAAAGTGTCCGGAACCACATCGTCCCTTTCAATCACGCAAAAGGTTACCTTATCGTTCCGGTTGATGCCGTCGATCTTGTGTCCCACTTTCGCACAGTGAAAAAGCAGTTTTCCGTCTTCGTATGTATAGTTCAACGGAATCGTATAGGGATAGCTGTCGTCACCGCTCACAGCCAATACTCCGGTAGAGCAGGATTTTAGAATCCCAATGGCCTCCTCTTCAGGCAACAATTGTTTCGTTCTTCTCATTTCTCTGAACATCATTCCACCTCGCATCATACTACCCAAAGCAAAATCCATTTTTTTGATTTTATCACGCGTAAGCCAACTTGTCGATTTGTATATAACAGTGCTTATGTAATCACGGGGACGGACCCCGGTTGTTTTTTTAACATCTGGGGACTTGTGCTAAAAATAATAGGCCCATTTCACATTGAATGCAGTAGTTTTATTCCTAAATGTTGGCTCTTTAGGCTCGGATTCCTGCCTTATCAGCAAAAAATAGGCCCACGAAAGATAAGCTAAAATATAATTGGGCCTATAAAATTAAAAATACTAGGCTCATTTCACATCAAATGTAGTAGTTTTATGCCTAAATGTTGGCTCTTTAGGCTCGAATTCCCGCCTTATCAGCAAGAAATAGGCCCACGAAAGATAAGCTAAAATTTAATTGGGCCTATAAAACCAACTATGCAAAATATACCTACCGTTTCAAGGTCAGCCGTGGCCAAGCGCCTTTTTCAATTGCAATCCCACTTATATCCACATATAATTGACACAGAATCTTTGGATGGGAGGCCACCAATGAAAAAAGATCTTCGAATTACAGAATTTTTATTGCAACACGCAGACAATCGGCCCGTATCCTTTCATACGCCCGGGCACAAAGGTTCTCATATTTACAGGAGATTTGGCTACGGCGAATTCCTGGCCAGGATCATGGACTGTGACCTCACGGAAATCAGCGGATCGGACAATCTCTTTCAACCCGATGGAATCATAAAAGCCGTTCAAGATAAATACAGTGACCTTTACGGAGTTTCCCATTCCTATCTGCTGATTAATGGCACCAGCGGAGGAATCATCGCTTCTATCCTGGCAACGGTTCCGGCGGGAAGCCAACTGATCATGGCGAGAAACAGTCATAAATCTGTATTCAATGCCCTGACACTGGCAGATGCTCAGCCCGTCTATGCCTACCCGGAGCTTATTGAAGAGCATGGGATTTCAGGGGAAATCACCCATTCCGAAATCGAGCGATGCCTGACGGAAAACCCCCGGGCCTCTGCGGTTATTGTTACCAGCCCCAACTATTACGGCGTGTGCAGTGATGTTTCCGCCATTGCAGAAACAGTCCACCGGCACGATAAGATCCTTATCATAGACCAGGCCCACGGCGCTCACTTAAAATTCTTTGAAAAACACATGCCGAAAGCTGCCGAGGCGGCCGGCGCGGACATTGTAATTAACAGCATACACAAGACTCTGACCTCTTTCACGCAGAGCGCTGTGCTTAATCTGACCTCAGAAAGAGTGGATCGATATCTCCTGGAGGATAAGCTTCAGTGTATCCAGAGCACCAGTCCCTCCTATCTGCTGATGGCTTCCCTAGATATCAATGCATCTATCCTGGAAAGCCACGGGCATACCCTCATGAAAGAATGGGCTGACAATCTTGACTATTTCTATAGAGAGCAGCCACGCCAACCCGGTCTGAAGCTACTGACACATATAAACAATTTCGATCGGAGTAAGATCAACATCGACACGACCGGTCTGAACGTAACGGCAGCGTGGTTGGAAGAAGAGCTCATCAAACAGGGCATTTACCCCGAGTTCACCACAGGGAATATTTTAATGTTAATGACCGGCATCGGAAACAGAAGAGAGGATTACGAAAAGCTCCTTTACGCCCTAAATAAAATCAACCACGGGGACAGACACTTTGGAGGCAAAACCAGCCGGGAGGACACATCTTTAATGAAGCTTCCCCCTCTGCAACGACAAGTACAACTCTTTGATATACCGAAATCCCGGATGCGCATTCCCTTAGAAGAAGCAGAAAGTCTCATTTGCGCCTCCCCCATTTCGCCCTATCCCCCTGGCATCCCTCTTGTCTGCCCCGGCGAAAAAATCGATGCAGAAATCATCGCCTACATTAAGGCTCTGCGAGATGGGGGACAGGACGTCATCGGTATCAACGAAAAGGGTGAGATCACCGTTGGGCAACCTTTTCTTTAGGCAATAAGAAAGCAAGACCGATTCCCGCCACAGGCAGCACACAAAGAATGTTCATTACAAAAGGCAGCCCCACATGATCAGCAACCAGTCCAAGTATGCTAACCCCTAT
>CAYLVS010000187.1:0-3779 GCA_964387185.1 uncultured Oscillospiraceae bacterium
AGCAGAGACAAAATGATGGAAGCCCACAGCGCCGCTCTATTTGCCCGTCTCCAAAACAGTCCATACAGGAATGGCCCGAGGAAGGCTCCCGCCAAGGTCCCCCAGGACAGACCCATGAGTGTGGTAATCAGGTTGTTGGGGTTGATTGCAATGATAACGGACAGCACAATGAACAGGATACACAATACTTTAATGATGGCCACCTGGGTCCGGTTGCTCATATCCTTTATCAGGGTCCCCTTGAGGAAATCCAGCGTAAAGGTGGAGCTGCTGGTAATGACCAAGGAGGAGAGAGTGGACATGGACGCCGAGAGCACCATGATGATTACAAGGCCGATGAGAATGTCGGGCAGCACGCTTCCCAGCATCTCCGGGACGATATTATCGTAGGCTATTTTACCGTCTGCTGCGGGTGTGTAGAAGAGCCGGCCGAATGCGCCGAGGAAGTAAGAGCCTCCTGCAATAATCAGTGCAAACAGGGTAGAGATGACGGTTCCTGTTTGAATGGCCTTTTCATTTTTGATGGTGTAGAATTTGTGAATCATCTGAGGCAGTCCCCAGGCTCCTAGGCTCGTCAAGATCATTATCGCAATCATAGAGAGAGGATCCGGCCCCAGGAAGGAAGCGTAGGCTCCCTTGAGCTCCGGCACGGTCTCCGAAGGAATCTGGGAGAGTTCCGATATGGCTGCCATGAGTCCGCCTCTGGAGTTCAGTACCACCAAGATAATAGAGATGATGCTGGCAATCATTATAACGCCCTGGATCACATCGTTGAGGGCAACGGCCATATAGCCGCCCAGAACTACGTAAAGCCCAGTAAGGAAAGCCATCCCGATGACGCAGTAAATAAAATCAATACCAAAGGCCATGACAAAGAGCTGGGACAATCCCTTGTACACGGAAGCAGAGTAGGGTACCAAGAAGACAAAAATCAAAAATGATACAACCACCTTTAAGACACTGCTGTCATAGCGTTTCCCGAAGAAGTCCGGCATGGTTGCAGAATCCAGGTGTTTCGTCATGACCCTGGTGCGCCTTCCCAAAACCACCCATGCCAGTAAGCTTCCGATGATAGCATTTCCAATGCCGATCCAGGTAACGGATAATCCGAAGTTCCATCCGAACTGACCGGCGTAACCCACAAAGACCACACCTGAAAAATAGGTGGTGCCATAAGCAAATGCGCTCATCCAGGGCCCCATATTCCGGCCGCCCAGCACAAAATCATTGACGCTGGTGGCATGCCTTCTGCAATAGATGCCAATTACCGCTGTAACAGCAAAGAATACTGCCATCATAAATACTTTTTCGAACATCTTTCTACCTCCTTTTGCAAAATAAAACCCGTCCTCTGATAAATCAGAGGACGGGTATGTTCCCGCGGTACCACCTCAGTTTACGAAGGTCTTACGATCCTTCGCCTCCTCGAGTACGGCGCAGTTTCTGCGATTATACTCCAGCACTGTAACGGGTGCGCCCGTACCAGCCTACCGGGGCGTTGCCCTTTTGGTGGTCAGCTCACAGAATGTATTCAGAACCCATTAACACTTGCGCCTCTCACCACCCGGCAACTCTCTGTAGCTTCCTGGATCCTTACTTCTTTCCGGTCATCACTTTTTTAATATAGACCCTAATCTATCATTCATTGAGATAGTTGTCAACGGTTTTTTTTCTAATTATGGATTATACATGAAACATTACATGCGAGTCAGATAGAAGTTTGTCTGATACACAGATTAACAATAGGTTGACATCACATTGAATGCGACAATATTAGACCTATAAACTAGCATTTGGGCTTCAAATCCCGCTTTCAAACAATAGGAAATAGGCTGAACTAATCCGAATCTAATGTAAGTAGCCCTATAAAATCGAAAATAATAGGCTCATCTCACATCTTGTGTAGTAATTTAGACCTATTTGTTAGCTTTTAAGGTTTTAAAACCATTTATAATCAGTGGAAATAAGCTCATTCAAGCAAATAATTATGTAATATTGACCTATTTCCATGATTATCGAGATTTCAACCGTTATAAATAATTTTTTTCAATTTGGGAAAAATAATTGCGAAAGGAAGTGATATCATGAAGAAACTTGTGCTATTGCTGGTTATTGTTGGCGCTATTAACTGGGGCCTTGTAGGGTTCTTTCAGTACGATCTCGTTGCAGCCATTTTCGGCGGCCAGGCGGCAGTCGCCAGCCGGGTTATTTTCGCTCTTGTAGGTTTGGCAGGAATTTATGCAATTACTTTTTTATTCCGAGACAATCGGGACAAGGTCGCAACCGGTCATAGCCATTAAGAAGGCTAAAGCCAGAGGGACAGACCCCGTGGGGGCAAATGCCCCCACGGGGTCTGTCCCTCTGGCTGGGTTTTTTAGTACTCCATTTTTTTCAAGCTTGGGCTTATGATCAGTTTGCACTGGGTCGCTTCCTGCACCTGTTCAACGGTATAATCTTCATTGATCTCTGTTAGAACGACGCCCTCCGGCGTCACTTCCATCACACCCATCTCTGTAACGATCATATCCACTACGTTAATAGCTGTGTAAGGCAGTGTGCAGGCATCCAGGATCTTATGCTTACCCTTCTGGGTATGGAGCATGGCCACGATGACCTTCTTGGCTCCTACTACCAAATCCATAGCTCCGCCCATTCCCGGAACCATCTTGCCGGGAACGATCCAGTTGGCCAAGTTTCCAACCTGGTCCACTTCCAAAGCTCCCAAAATCGTAGCATCCACGTGTCCGCCGCGAATGATCCCAAAGGAAGTTGCGCTGTCAAAATACATAGCGCCCGGATTTACCGTCACATATTGCGCGCCCGCATTGATGATGTCTACATCTTCTTTGCCGGGTTCCGCTGCCGGACCCATTCCCATAATCCCGTTCTCTGACTGTAAAACGATATGAACACCTTCCGGAAGATGATTTGCTACCATAGTGGGAAGGCCGATGCCAAGATTTACGACGTCACCGTCTTTTAATTCTCTCGCAACTCTCCTTGCGATGATTTCTTTTAAATCTGCCATTGTTTCTCACCTCCTACGATAGAATCTACAAAGATACCGGATGTCACTACGTTGTTGGGATCAATATCTCCAACCTCAACGACCTCACAAGCTCCCACAATCACGTGATCCGCTGCTGCAGCCATCATGGGGTTAAAGGTTCTTGTCGTTCCGTTGTAGGTAGTGTTTCCAAATTTATCGGTAACGGTCCCGCGGATGAACGCGAAGTCCGCACGCAGAGGGAGTTCAAGAAGATAATCTTTTCCGCCCACGTTGAGCACCTGCTTGCCCTCGGCTACGATGGTTCCTACCCCTGTAGGAGTCAGGAAACCTCCAAGCCCCGTCCCGCCTGCACGAATCCTCTCCGCCAGCGTTCCTTGCGGAACCAGAATGCACTCCAGCTTATCCTCTTCCACGTCAGTGTTCATCCTCTGTGCCACTTCGGGGTTCAGACCCACATGAGAAGCGATCAAAGTTTTAACCTGGCCGTTTGAAACCAGCTTACCGACTCCTCTTCCCGGAACGCCTGCATCATTGCAAATGATCGTGAGATTCCTTACATTCTTTCTGACCAATGCATCGATCAGAATCTCCGGTGTTCCGCAGGCCATAAATCCGCCCACCATGATGCTTGCGCCATCCTGGATACCGGCTACCGCTTCGTCTGCAGTCTTGATTTTGTCAATCATTGTATTCATCTCCTGTACTTTATATGGGAAGATTCTATTTGATAGAGAAATGCTATTTTATACTGCCAGTTCATCTAGTATCT
>CAYLVS010000188.1:0-3766 GCA_964387185.1 uncultured Oscillospiraceae bacterium
AAAAAACGACAGGCGAGTGTGGGGGCAAAGACCAGGTCAGCCGGACAATTCCATTATCCGACTCCCGTTATCCACAATTGGGGGAAAAAGGTCGCGGAAAGGATAAAATATTATATTTGAAAAATAAATAAATATTTATGCAAGCGCGTAACGCTCAATAATCGACGTTTGATTAACATTTAAGAAAAATGAGTGAATAATTATGATTATTCATCCGGCGAAAATGTGTCCACAAACAAAGGCTTGATATTTCAATTATGCACAGAGTTATCCACAGTATCAACAGAACAGAATGCCGGGACAAGATTATTCAAAATTCGACAGAATTCGATGAATAGTAAACAGGAGACAACAATCTGTTCGCTACAACAGCTGAATAAATATTTTTGGCGATTTAAGAGGAATGGCATGAGTTTTGTAGTATAAATACATAAGAGAATGTTCTCAACAAAAAGAAGGGGGAATTAGCATGAGAGTCATCATTACAAGCAAAAATTTTAACGCGAGCGATCATCTCAAGCAAACCATCGAGTCCAAATTTGAAAAGCTGGGGAAATACTTTTCAAAAGACATCGTCGCTAATGTGACATTGACGATGGAAAGAGGACGACAGAAGATCGAAGCCACTATCAATGCGAAAGGCACGATCTTCCGGGCAGAAGAAGAGACTAACGACATCTACACCGGCGTCGACAGAGTTGTGGACAAATTATCCACCCAAATGTCCAGATTCAAGACCAAGCTGCAGAGAAAGCATAAGGATCACAAAGAATTTATTTTTGCAAATCTGCCTGAAGCACCGGAAGCGGAAGAGATGGCAGTGGTCAGAACAAAGAAGTTCGACTTGATGCCCATGACCCAGGATGAAGCAATCATGCAGATGGAGCTCTTGGAACACACCTTCTACATTTTCTTAAATATGGAAACAGACACGGTCAATGTTGTCTATAAAAGAAAAGATGGGAACTACGGTCTTCTCGAACCCAAATATTAATTCGGATTTCAGCAACGGGGTCGGAAGTTTATCTTCCGACCCCGATTTGAATGTTGGCAGGGGGATGAGGGAAGCAGGGGGACGGTTCGTTTGGTGGCAGGGGGACGTTTCGTTTTGGTGGCAGGGGGAAACGTCCCCCTGCCACCAAAACGAAACGTCCCCCTGCCACCAAACGAACCGCCCCCCTGCTTCCCTCATCCCCCTGCTACCAAAAGAGCTTTAACTTTCTATTGAAATTCAGCTCTATCTCCGATAATATATATTAGAGGAATTTCCTTAAGGAGCAGGAAGCAATGACAGAAGTTATAACCAACATGTTTGCCGGTTTTAGCGTTACGGATGTCATAGATGTGGCAATCGTAGCTTTTGTTGTGTACAAAATTCTGATCTTCATCAGAGAAACCAGGGCAGAACAATTGGTAAAAGGGTTGTTGGTTTTGGTAGTGGCAACCTTCCTCTCCGATGTCTTCGATCTCTACACCTTGAATTGGCTTTTAGAAGGCACCTTAACACTGGGTGTTATAGCTCTGATTATCGTGTTTCAGCCGGAGCTGCGCAGAGGACTGGAATACATCGGGCGAAGCAAGTTCATTAAAAAGCAGTTCGGCGAGATGAGCAAGGACAAGGCGAAATCTATAACATCTACCATCATCAGGGCGGTAGATTATTTTTCTGTCAATAAGATAGGTGCACTGATCATAATAGAGAGAGAAACCACCCTCAACGATATTATGGAATCGGGAACGGAGATGGATGCTGTTATAACGGAAAGGCTTCTGGCCTCCGTCTTTTACCCGGGAGCTCCCCTCCATGACGGCGCCTGCATTATCCGGGGCGAACGGATGATTGCTGCTGGTTGTGTTCTCCCGCTGACCCAAAATAGGACCCTGAGCAAAGATCTGGGGACCCGGCACAGAGCAGGGCTTGGAATCACAGAGCATTCCGATGCCATAGCCTTGATCGTCTCAGAGGAAACCGGTATTATCTCCATAGCCATCGACGGGAAATTATCCCGATTTTTAGACATTAAAACTGTGGAGAAGACGCTGCTGAATCTCTATTTGAGTCAGATGGAAGACGATGATGTTATGAACTTTATAACAAAGCTATTTAAGAGAAATGGAGGCGGCAATGCAGGACAGTAAAAAAAAGAATGCTCCAGACAGCGGCCGCACCATTACCATTATCCTGTCCGTGGTTATTGCACTGCTGCTCTGGGCTTATGTGATTATTCAGGTGAATCCCACCAAGGAAGAAATAATTTCCAGAGTACCGGTACAGCTATTGAATCTCCAATCACTTACTGCCAGAGAGCTGGCTATTTCCGGTGACGGGGAGTATATGGTAGATGTAGTTGTGGAAGGAAGGCGGGCTGATATTACAAAGCTCTCCGGCGAGGATATTGTAGCAGAGGCGGATCTCTTCGGATGGGGTAAAGGTGAGAACTACATTACAGTTAATGTGAAGGTGCCGTCTGCCCTAAAGCTTGTTGAGATTCGATCGACTAAGATTCAGGTAACCATAGAAGATCTGGTGGCTCTGATTAAGCCTGTGACAGTAGTTTACAGAGGAGAGTTCCCCGTGGGCACAGAAGAGGGAGCGGTAGAGATCAGACCTCCTGAAGTTGAGGTTACCGGAGCAAGATCCGCCGTGGAATCCGTTCACGAAGTGAGGATGTATCTAGACACCGACGATCTTACAACGGACAGGAGAACCATTCAGGGTGAAGCGGTACCACTGAACAGCGCGGAAATGATTGTTGAAAATGTCAGGCTGTCTTCCGGCTACGTAAATGTTTCTGCAAGACTGCTGCAACTGAAAGAAGTACCATTGCTTGTGGAAACGGTAGGCAGCATGGAAGAAGGATACGGTGTAGAAATAGACGCACCCCAAACGGTTCTGATCAAAGGGACAAAGTCAATCATTAAGGACATTGAGTCCATTCGGGCAGAGCCTCTGGACATCGGTGGATTGACGCAGAATAAGAATGTTATCCTTACGCTACTGCTCCCGGACGGCGTGGAAGTATCTAAGAAAAATCCGCCTCTCAGAGCGGGGATCAATATTCAAGAGACGGCAACGAAGGAATTTCGATTTACCGCTGATGATATCGTACTAGAGGGCCTTACCCAGGGAAAGACGGTAAACACAGAGGCGATCGATATCGTAATCTGGGTTACCGGCAGGATGCAAATAGTTGAACAGCTACAGCCAAATCAGTTAGAACTTTATATTGAAGTAGCAGATCTTCCCGCGGGGAACCAAACTGTGCCTCTAATGGTATCAACAACGGCATCCTTGCATAATATTACCGTGGATCCATCGGAGATCGCTATCACGATAATTGATACAGATCAGGAGAATGCAAATGAATAGACTTTTCGGAACAGATGGAGTCAGAGGAGTAGCGAATACGGAGTTGACACCTGAACTTGCCTTTAATCTGGGCAAGATAGGAACCTTTGTCCTGGGTAAGAGCAAAGCGAACCCGCTGGTTCTCATCGGCAAGGATACGAGGCTATCCGGAGACCTGTTGGAGAATGCCCTCACTGCCGGCATCCTATCCATGGGTGGAAATGTTATCAATGTAGGAGTTCTGCCAACCCCCGCGATTGCGTATCTTGTGAGCTACATGAAGGCTGACGCGGGTGTGGTAATATCAGCATCCCACAATACCTATGAATTTAACGGAATCAAATTTTTCAACAGCAAAGGATTTAAACTGGATGATGATATCGAAGATGAAATTGAGGATATCATTGTCCGAGATAT
>CAYLVS010000189.1:0-3725 GCA_964387185.1 uncultured Oscillospiraceae bacterium
GTTCGGCAGAAGGACCAGCAATTCGAGATGCCTTAGCGGGTGTATCGCTGGTGGGTGTTACCGGAGCGATTTCTTTTAACGAAATCGGTGACGCGAACAAAGATATGGCCTTTATTAAAACAGTCGAAAACGGAGCATTTAAGTTTTTGATGACTGTATCCGTAGAATAATCCGAAACAAATATTACAATAACGAGTGGGACGATGGATCTGTCCCACTCGATTTCAATAAACATCCTCAAGGCTCTTACAGGAGGCCTTTTTTATGGACATTTCAGTTTTTTTACAGCATTGCCTTACCGGAGTATCTCTTGGGGGAGCATATGCTCTGATTGCAGTTGGCTATACCATGGTGTATGGTATCCTGCGCCTGATTAATTTTGCTCACGGCGATATTTTTATGATGGCAGGTTATTTTATGATATTTGCCATTGCATCTTTCCCCTGGTATATTGCGATTCCCATCGTTTTAATTGCAACAGTCATCCTCGGCGTGCTCATAGAGCGCGTTGCTTATAAACCTTTGCGCAACGCTCCCCGAATGTCAATCATGATTTCCGCTATCGGTGTATCCTACCTTTTGCAGAATCTCGCAACATATCTTTTTACAGCACTGCCCCGCGGCTATCCGTCTATACCCCTTCTAAAGACAATATTCCAGATCGGGCCACTCTCGGCCTCGCTGGTCACCTTAATAACACCTGTGATTACTCTGGTCCTTGTCTACGTTCTGATTTTGCTCATCAATCACAGCAAAGCCGGTATGGCCATGCGTGCAGTATCCAAGGACTTTGAAACGGCGCAACTTATGGGTGTTAAGATTAATCAAATTATCAGCATAACATTCGCAGTGGGTTCCCTGCTCGCAGCAGTGGGTTCCATCCTATACTTTACGGATCGCATGACTGTGTTCCCCTTCAGCGGCGCACTGCCGGGACTTAAATGCTTTGTTGCCGCCGTGCTTGGCGGTATCGGCAGCATTCCCGGTGCAATGGTAGGAGGCTTTATCCTCGGATTGGGAGAGACGGCTCTCGTTGCAATGGGTTACTCAACCTTCAGTGATGCCTTTACTTTTGTTCTGTTGATTTTAATGCTCCTTATCAAGCCCACCGGCCTCTTTGGAGAGAAAGTGACGGATAAGGTATGATGAAAATGAATAAGAGAACAAAATATATTTTATCTATCGCACTCGCTGTGACTGTAGTACTTTTACTGGCTTATATGGACGCAAACAAGTCGGAATACAGCTACGCAATTGCCATATTGCAGAGGAGCGCTATTTATGCTATCGTCGCCGTTGCCATGAACCTGCTCACCGGCTTTACCGGCCTCTTCTCCCTTGGCCAGGCAGGCTTTATGGCCATAGGAGCCTATACCGTTGCGATCCTGACAATCCCTGTGGAATCCCGACCGAGTGTCTACTATATAAACGGTATAGCTGATGGTCTGGCAAATGCCTCGTTGCCCCTTTGGGGGGCTTTGATTCTAGGTGGATTACTCTCTGCTTTGGTTGGAGGGCTGATCGGCATCCCCGTTCTTCGATTAAAGAGCGACTATCTGGCCATTGCAACTCTCGGCTTCTCGGAAATTATACGGGCAGTCATTGCGGCTCCTCAGCTGGACCGAGTTACAAACGGCTCTTACGGGCTTAAAAGCATCCCGAATTTCGGGTCTGTATACGATGTATTTGTAATTGCATTCCTATGCATTCTCGTTATGGTAATGATCATTAATTCTTCCTATGGAAGAGCATTTAAAGCCATTCGGGAGGATGAAGTAGCTGCGGAAGCCATGGGTATCAACCTCTTTAAGCATAAGGGGATGGCTTTCATCATCAGCTGCTTTTTCACCGGCGTAAGCGGCGGACTCCTGGCTGTCTTTATGCGGTCTATCGATTCGAAAACCTTCCAGGTAATGTTGACCTATGACATCTTGCTGATCGTCGTGCTAGGCGGTCTTGGAAGCATTACCGGAAGCGTAATTGGCTCCTTCCTGATCACCGCTGCGAGAGAATGGCTGCGTTTCTTTGACAACCCTCTGATAATCGCCGGTTTCCAGGTCCCCCTCTTCCGTAGCGGATTCCGCATGGTGATATTTTCTCTGGTTCTCATGGCAATCGTTTTGTATTACCGTAAAGGAATCATGGGGTCAAAGGAATTCACCTGGGACGGTCTGTATCGATTTGTTCATAAGCTTCTTTCCATGCTGCGAAGAAAAACACCGGGAAAGGAGGCCGATCACCATGAATGATAATAAGATGAATGTACTGCGCCTAGATGATATTACCATGCAATTCGGCGGCGTTGTAGCGGTCAACAATTTGTCACTGGAAGTGAATGAGAAGGAGATCGTTTCCCTCATTGGGCCTAACGGAGCAGGAAAAACGACGGCCTTCAACGTGATAACCGGCGTTTATGCACCTACAAACGGTGCCGTCACCTACTACGGTGAAACCTTGGTCAGTAATTTCCCGCAAAGTAAAATGAAGAAGATGTATGCCGGTGAAAACACCGGAAAGTATACGGAAGCCATTCAAAGGACGCCGGACAAAATCACTAAGATGGGAATTGCCCGTACCTTCCAGAACATTCGGCTGTTTAAAGAATTAACGGTATTTGATAACGTTCTGATCGCAAAGCACATGAACACGAAAGCAGGCATTTTCTCTGCTGCCTGTCGATTAAACTATAAAGAGGAAAAGTCTATGCGGGAGGAATCCATGGAGCTCCTGGATATCTTTGGATTATCAGCCTTCAAAGACGAAATAGCCAGTTCTCTTCCCTACGGACAGCAAAGGCGGCTTGAAATCGCTCGTGCACTGGCTACTGAACCGAAACTCCTTTTGTTGGACGAACCGGCAGCAGGGATGAACCCGCAGGAAACCAATGAATTAACAGCATTTATATGCCAGATTAAAGATGATTTTAATTTAACCGTATTTATGATTGAACACCATATGAATCTGGTCATGGAGATCTCGGACCGCATCTATGTGCTAGATTTTGGAAAGCTCATTGCAACCGGCACGCCTTCGGAGGTTCAGAGCAACCAAAGAGTAATCGATGCCTATTTGGGGGTGGCGGAAGATGGAGAATAACAACTATTTGGAAATAACGGATTTAAGCGTTGCTTATGGCGGAATACAAGCGGTAAAAAACATATCTTTGTCTGTGCCAAAGGGAAAAATAGTCACTCTCATCGGCTCCAACGGTGCGGGAAAAAGCACAACTTTGCGCACCATTGCCGGTGTCGTCAAACCGAAGTCCGGCTCTATAAAGTTTGACGGTCAAGAAATATGCGGCAAAACGCCGGACAGCATTGTATCCATGGGAATTACACTGGTTCCGGAAGGTCGGCGGGTATTTGACAACTTGACGGTTTTAGAAAACCTTAAGATCGGAGCCTATGTCCACAAGCATAAGCTAGATCAAGACCTCGCTCTGGTCTATGATCTGTTCCCACGTCTCAAAGAGCGGGAATGGCAATATGCCGGTACCCTTTCAGGAGGCGAACAACAGATGCTGGCTGTAGGCAGAGCTCTCATGAGCCGCCCTAAGCTGCTCATGATGGATGAACCCTCTTTGGGACTTGCCCCCCTCATCGTCAAAGACATTTTTAGCATCATAAGAACCATCAACGAAGAAGAAGGTATTACAGTTCTTCTCATAGAGCAAAATGCGAATATGGCACTGAAAACCGCAGATTGGGGATATGTGATGGAAACCG
>CAYLVS010000190.1:0-304 GCA_964387185.1 uncultured Oscillospiraceae bacterium
CCATCCGAATTTAATTGTTAATGCCGCAGACATGTTTTGAGTGCTGGCATCGTCATTATTGGCATTGAAATTAGCAACTGAGCCGGTGGTATACTCTCCTTCAGCATCTGGATCCATAGCAACACCTAAAACAAGATCCATTCTAAATCCATCTTGTACAGTGCTTGGATAGAGGTAGAGAAGATTATTATCTACAACATCATATGCACCTTCTAATGCTGAAAGACGAACAAATTCAACACCGTCAATGGTAATAACACTTGTACCAGCACCACGAATCACAGCTCCCATCTTATTTAAGAAA
>CAYLVS010000190.1:314-3723 GCA_964387185.1 uncultured Oscillospiraceae bacterium
TCAACACCGTCAATGGTAAAAGTATCTGTTTCTCCATCTAATAAGTTAATTACATCTGCTCCGTTTTCTCTAAATACTTCGAAGGACAACCCAATCATATTTTTAATAGCATCATTTGAATAAGAAGTAAGAGCAACGTTCAATTCACTCAGTTCCGCAGCCAAAGTCCCGGGATTAACAATGTCAGACCTGAAAAGCTGAGCATATCCCGGATACATATCTGTTACAGATATTTCGATTTTGTCTGAAGACCAAGTGCCTGAAACATAGTCATTGTCTCCGATAGCCTTACCAAGCGTCCTTGGATTTACGAGCTTTGCCGTAAAACCTGTTTCGGTGTAGCCCTTAATGCGAGCCTCATATGCTGCCTTTTGCGCGTCAGTCATTATCTTGTTATAACTGTCCGGTTTATTATTCCACCTTGTGTCGGCCAAATCGAAACCGTCACCATCAATGCCGTCGAAAATTGCCCAGCCATCTTCATCTGGATACTGGCCAAACAGAGCCAGATCAACAAATCTAACGTCCAGTTCCCCTGTGGTTACCTCTGTGTCGATCTGCAGGCTATCCGTCCAGTAGGCGTACCCCATGCCCAGGAACAGCATCGCACATGCAAGGACACATGCTAATACTTTTCTCTTCATTACCGTTCTCCTTTTGAATTTATTGGTTTTCACCTTTCATTATTATATACCGATTCCAATCACTCCAAAATTATCCGATTGTCTACTCTTACCCCATCCTTTCCGGCCATTCTTCTACTCCTTTGGAGGTAGACTCAGAATTCTATATCACTAGTGTCTGTTTGACCGGACCCCTTGACCAGCAGCGACGGATAGCCGATTTTTGGAACCACCTGAACCAATTCCCCTTTTATATCATTGGGATGGACAAGGCGGCTGTCCTCCGTGGAATTGTTGTCTCCCTTGGTACGAAAAGTCAAATTCCCAATACCGTCATCCAGGATTTCCACAATGCGATGGGTAATGCGAATCTCGTCTCTCTGAAACTGGATCACATCTCCGGCGGCAAGGTTTCGCACCTGTTCTTCCGTCCGCATCTGCTGCAGGAGAATCACATCCCCGGGATAGATCATAGGCTCCATACTGCCTGTGACCACCACAGAAGGCACGATAGGAAAGACACCGGCAATAAACCAGAGAAGCCCTATGGAGAAAAGGGCAGTGACCGACCAACCGATCAATCCCCCCTTTTCCACTTTCGACGGCTTGAATCCATGCTTTTTTTCTTCATATTTTCCGACGATAAAGAGAATGAAGCCTATAGGCACAAGAATGCCCACAGCCCCTTCCGCCAACCAATTCAATCCGGAGAGTATGGGTGAAACCCAATGGAAGAGTTCCAACACACCTCCATATAGGATTGCGGCTATTGGACCGCCGTAAAGGGCCAGGTAGGATAGCATGATGTTCTGACAGAGGATGGGACCTGCTTCTTGGGCAAAGAAGATGGAAAGCCCCTCTATATCGGATGCCATAAATAGTTTTGAGTAATTCAAAGAAGATGCAGTCATCAGTAAGGTCACAAAGATAAAAACTTTCAAATTATGTACATTGCAATAAGTTCCCAATACATAACTTCGAATGACCTCCCGGGCAGCCAGTGCAGGCAAAGCATAGAACAGGTTACCGAGGATTCCTATGGGAGACAAATCGTAAGGACTCGAGCCCAGTTGACCTAGCATGGAACCTACTAAAATCCGCACAGCGATGAGAATTACCGCACAGATGACCGCTTCCATGTAAATGGTTTCTCGCTTCACTAACCTGCTGGCTGCATGGACCCTTGGAATAAAGAAAAACATGATGGCTAAAAAAACGCACCATACCATCGGAATAATCTTACGACTCAACAGATAAGAACTGCCCTGACCCAAATCAATGAGATAAGGAAACAGGGCAATTCCTATAAAAAGGAGCAACAAAATGTTGCTGATCCTTCGATATTTACTGTAATTCTGTACTTTCATCGATTGTCGATCCCTCTGCTTCTGTTGATTCTGTTTGCTCTTCATTCCTTGTTCCAAGTGTTACTTCCGGTTCCTTGTCTTGGTCATCTTCACCTACCATATCCTTTACCACAGGTGCTGGATCCGGCATTACAGGCACTACTTCCGCTTCTGCGCCGGGCACTTCTTCCGGCACATCAACCCGGGTTGATTCCGGTTGGGCTTTTTCCGGTTGTTCCTCCGGCAAGGGAACCTCTGCCGGTATTTTCACATCGTTCACGACAGGTAGTCGGAACTCAAAGCTGACCTCTCCCGAGAGTTTAAGCTCATCCGTCCAATAACCATAGCTGGTAGTTATGATTGCAAAGGTCAGTGAAGTTACAGCGATTATTGTTAATGTCAGATTTCTGCGCTTCATAATGATCACTCCCGTCCTGCATTGAACTGATCCAGGACTAACGGAATCTCAAAACCGTAGTGTCCGATCACCGATAGTTCAAGGTTCTTTTCTGCAGCCATCTCTTTTACTAGGTCCTCCGGTAAATCGAAGTCGCTGAGCGCTACTTTTTTAGCAGAAAGGATTTCTGAATTTTTTGTTGGCTCTAATAAGATGGTTCCCTGCATGAAATCCCCTTTCTCATCTCCGGCAAGCAAGTGGGTTGCCTTAAAGCTGCCCAGGGTTTCAGGGAGAAGTTCATAAATGACTTCGGGGACAGTTCCTAAGGATTTTTCCCCCGATCCTCCACTGGTAAATTCACCCTCGATGTTCCACTGTGGCGTTGCTGATAGGAGCTCAAACGGAATTTCTCCCAGGGAACTTCTCTTGTCTTTTTTATCAATAGCTGCGGCCTTCTTAATGCTTTGTCCCTCTGAAGCTTTTATGAAATAGTGAATCACAAGTTTTGTTATTCCATCATCTAACATAGATATATCAACAGGATCCATGCCTGCTATCGTAATTGATTTCCCATCAAAGTTAATATTCGCATCAAGTTCTATAAATTCACCTTTTTGGCTATTGTCCAATAAACCGATTACAAAGTCTTGATCCTTATTGGTGTCCAGAAATTCAAAGCCCATACTGCCGGTAGAAAGCTCTGCATCCGCGATCAAAAGATCTGTGTAACCTGCATAGCTTACTCCGAGTGCTCCTACCATGGCCGCTGAACACAATAACAACCCAACTTTGCTAAATATCTTTTTCATCTCTTCCCCCGGTCGGTTTCTTGCATTGAGTCATAGGAATTCTTTCCTTTATTATCTACCGGATAATTTATTTGCATACACCAGCACTTCCATACGGTTGGACAGGTTGAGCTTTGATAGGATGTTGCTGATATGTTTTTTCGTCGTTCCTTCGGAAATATACAGGTTATCGCCAATCTGTGAATTAGTCAGACCTTTGCTCAGTTCTGCCAGGACGTCCATCTCTCTGTCCGT
>CAYLVS010000191.1:0-3709 GCA_964387185.1 uncultured Oscillospiraceae bacterium
GTGTTTAGCAGGGAAGTAATAAGAATGATCGGATTTGGTTTGCTGGAAACACTTTATATGACTCTGGTTTCCACCGCTCTTGCTTATGTGATCGGCTTGCCTCTGGGAGTTGCTTTAGTGGTTTCCGAAGGGAGTTCAAACCCCCTTGTGAAAGGAATCAACTCCGTTCTGGGTATCCTTGTCAATCTGCTACGGTCAGTGCCTTTCCTGATCCTGCTGATAGCTTTGATTCCCTTTACCAGATTTGTAGTGGGCACCTCCATCGGTTCCACTGCAACCATTGTTCCCCTTGTCATTGCATCTGCGCCTTTTGTGGCCAGACTGGTGGAATCATCTATAAAAGAGGTGGACAGAGGGGTTATTGAAGCGGCCCAGTGCATGGGCGCGTCTATGACCAAGGTAATCTACAAGGTGATGCTTCCGGAAGCAAAGCCCTCGCTGATCGTAGGATCTGCGATAGCCGTCACTACCATCCTGAGCTATTCGGCCATGGCTGGCGTTGTCGGCGGCGGCGGACTTGGTGATATCGCCATTCGCTACGGGTATTACCGTTATCAGGATGACATTATGATAATCACTGTTGCATTATTGGTCGTCGTCGTTCAGATCCTTCAGGAGGTCGGAATGAAGCTGGCGAAAATCGGCGACAGAAGGATAAATTAAATCATTGAATTGGAGGGAAAGAAGATGAAAAGAGTATTACCGTTTTTATTGATCGCTTTACTTGCATTATCGCTATTCACAGCGTGCGGGTCCGGCGAAACAGAAGAACCCGGTGAGGATCCCGGTGCAGAACTGCAGAAGATCGTCGTAGGCGCAACCCCGGCACCTCATGCTGAGATTCTGGCCGTTGTCAAGGAACTCCTCGTCGAAGAAGGGTACGACCTGGTAATCCAGGAGTTCGTGGACTACGTGCAGCCAAACCTGGCTCTGGACAGCGGAGACATCGATGCCAACTACTTCCAGCATCGTCTCTACCTCGATCAGTTTAATGTTGAGAACGAAACCGATCTCACCGGACTGGTTGATGTCCACTACGAGCCTTTCGGCATCTACGCAGGCAAAACCACTTCCCTGGATGAGTTGGCTGACGGAGCTCAGATTGCAGTTCCTAACGACACTACAAACGAAGCGAGAGCACTTTTGTTGTTAGAAGCGCAGGGATTCATTACGCTGAAGGAAAACATCGGCCTCGAGGCTACCATCAACGATATCACAGAGAATCCCAAGAACCTGAAGATTATTGAAATCGAAGCTGCACAGCTGGCTCGTTCCCTTGCTGACGTAGACCTTGCGGTCATCAACGGCAACTATGCAATGGATGCCGGACTCAATGTGGGCACCGATGCTCTGGCAATCGAGGATGCGACTTCACCGACGATTATGACATACTATTCCAACGTCTTGGCTGTGAAGGTCGGAACCGAGGACAGGGAAGACCTGAAAGCCCTTGCGGCTGCCCTTTTATCACCTGAAGTAAAAGACTTCATCGAGAGTACCTATGAAGGCGCTGTCGTACCAATGTTCTAATTTAATACCATCCACAGGAGCAGAGGATATAAAAAAACCCACGGTTTTCCGTGGGTTTTTGTCAGCGTTTCTATATTAATGGTTTGGGTGTAGTCTGCCAAAGCACTTTCTACAATAGGTTTTTTAATGGCAAGTCTATAGAATTCAGGGCTATTCTTTTTGAAAATGTAGGTTTGTTTATATTAATTTTAAGTTCTAAGGGCTATTTTAGCTATTGAGAAGGGGCTTTTCCCTTGGCTATAAGCCTCAGGTAGGTCTCTTTGCCTTGTATTTGCTAGAATAAAACCTATTTTTATCAATAGCATAGGTCTGCTTTTCATTCATTTAGAAAAATAAACCTATTTTCCCTTGGGAGGGTGCGGGGTATTCAACCCCGGTTTGTTACCTCGTTTGGAGGGTTCCATTTATATTATCCGGTAAGATACGCCTTTATTGCTATTGCTATATCTCTTGGATCAATTGAGGTTCCTTCTGTTTCAAATGTCATTATTAAATGGGTTCCGGGTATTATCCCATGCTTTATGTACGTTCCTATCTTTTGATACATTGATGCACTGTATGCTCTGTCGTCCGCCATTCCAAAATGCTCCCAGTATACAATCTTATTATCCTTCGGTCTAAGTATTGTGAAATCTGGATAATAGGCCTGGGCACCCAGCACCAGTTGGGATTCATACCGGAAGGGAATACCATGCGACTCAAGTAGCCCTGCAATGATTACTTCCGATTTTGATCTGACCTTTATTCCGCTCAAAGTAGTATTTTTCAGCCCTTCCGGAAAACTTTCATTTTTCTCGTATGGCATCTGTGCCCAAGAAGATGAAAGGAGCTCATCTTCATTATATTGGCGTCCACAAGGAATGTCTTCATATGAAATAGCTAACCCGGTTTCAATTCCTTCCAAATCGCATTGCTGATACTTCTTGAGGAATCTCTTTTCTAATTCTATATTGTTAAGCAGAATTGGTAAGCATTTCTTAATCACCTGTTTACGTTTCAATGCTGACTTGAGTCCTTCCTGCTGACGGGATATATATTTATAGATCACTTTCTTGTTGGCCTTCTTAGAAGATATGCATTGATAATATCGCATTTTGCCACTGACTTTCTTTCGATAAAGTCGGCCTTCAGGCAAGCTTTTCAATTCTTCTTTTAGTTTTAATGCCATTTTTTCTTGATACTCTAAATCAGCAGATATAATCGATATGATGTCATGATGGAACATTTGGATCTTACTCCTTTCAAGTACCAGTTCTTCTTGTTACATTTAATAAAGCCACTTTAAAATATGATAGAAAACCGATAACAAATCTAATTAAATATCAAAGTCTTGGAATCACTTTGAAAAGGTCAGCACTATAAATAGAATTTATTTACATAATTATATTATATTTACTTTATCCCGCTTGTCAACCATCATTTATGGCAGTAAACAATAGGCTTTGCATTAATTGACCCTCTACAATAGGTTTTATATTGGAATTTCTATAAAACTCAGGGCTATGCTTTTTGAAATTGTAGGTTTTTTGTTTTACTTTTGGGCTTTTAAGGGCTATTTTAGCCATTAAGAAGGGGCTTTTCGCTTGGCCAAAAGCCTCTTGTAGGTCTCTTATCGTTGAATTTCTTCGGAAAAAACCTATTTTCCTACAAACTTAGGTATGCATTTTATTTATTTTGAATATAAAAACCTATTTTTATCCTTAGGAGAGGAGCAGTGAAAGGCACATCTGTGGAATATAAAAAACCCACGGTTTTCTGTGGGTTTTTTTCATCGCTTCTGCCTCCACGGGGTCAGACCCCGTGGCTGTTTTTGTTGGTTATTTGATGAAGCCTGCTTTGGATAAGATTTCTTTAGCTTTAGCTTCGTTGGCCTCGTTGACCAGGACTACCGGCCCGGTGCAGCCCATGCCCGTCTCCGCATAGATCCCTTCCTTCCAAAGGCAGATGGCCCCATCTTCAATATCCATGACTTCTATGCCATGGATCTCTGCTGTGACGATTTCCTTTGCCGGCGCCACTACCTCTTCCGAGGCTTCAGGAGCCTTTGGCAAGCCGGCATCACCGCTTTTCGCTCTGCATTTGGCCGATTCCAGAATCTCTTTCAGCCCTGCTTTGTTGGCCTTTGCAAACTCCTCTTTGGCAATTCTCTTCCAGTCATTCTCCACAAGGTGGCTGGCGT
>CAYLVS010000192.1:0-3688 GCA_964387185.1 uncultured Oscillospiraceae bacterium
GATATTGCTTGTCTTCCGTTTCTACAACCACCATAGCTTTATAAGTTTTTTCGTTAATCATTTTCCTTTTCCTTTCACAATCGCAAGTTTCCATTAACGTACCATATATCTCGTTAAACCCATCTCTTGAAAATATGAGGCCAGCCCCGTATCATACTATAATAATGTTAGTATACATCAAAACCATTTCTCTCGTATGTTTTTATGCCAAAAATCCTAGATATCGTTAAGTTTTTACTTATTCAAAGTTTTCTCAATATTATTGCATCTTAATATTAGTTATGTTATTCTCAATATGATTGTAGAAAAAATATCAAATTTACATACCTTATCTGCATTTCCTTTATCTTAGCAATACTAACGTCTTTCTTGTCTGCGAAATGCCGGGGTGTCAGGAGGTGATCCTTTAGAATCATTACAATAAGAGGTTTTCATGACACATTTATCACAAGTTATTAAAGGAGATTTTTAAAATGCAAAATGACTGCGGGTGCAATTGCAACACAACAGAAGACAAAAGATATACGGAATTAAAAGCCTATATCGATTCTGTCAAAGATTCTGAGGGGATTACAATGACAGTACTTCAAGAGGCTCAGCGTATTTTCGGTTACCTGCCTCTGGAAGTCCAGAAATTCATTTCTGAGAACATCGGAGTTCCTATCGCCGAGCTCTATGGAATCGCTACTTTTTACAGCCAATTCGCCATCACACCGAAGGGCAAACATCATATCGGAGTTTGCCTAGGAACTGCATGCTACGTTAGAGGGGCGCAGAAGGTGATGGATAAGGTCGTAGAGGAATTGAACATAGGTGTGGGCGAGACCACACAAGACGGCTTGTTCACCATTGATGCTACTCGTTGTCTGGGTTGCTGCGGACTGGCTCCCGTTATGATGATAGATGATGACGTTTATGGCAAGCTGGATAATGTAGATGTTATTCCCGCGATTCTTGAAAAATATAGAGGGTGAGGTGGCGCAGATGAACGGTATCAATGAATTAAATCAACTAAAGGCCCAAGCAGTGAAGGACTTTGAAGTCACTGAAGGCCGCCGCATAGTTGTGGGAATGGCCACCTGCGGTATTTCTGCCGGAGCCAAACCGGTTATAGAAAAACTGAGAGAAGAAACAGCAGCACAGGGAGTTTCCAACATTCAAATCGTTCCCACAGGCTGCATCGGCATGTGTATTTATGAGCCTATCGTCGAGGTCTTCGAGCCCGGCAAGCCTAAAGTTACATATATTCACATGGATCCCGAGCGCGTTTCAAAAGTGGTTTCTGAGCATTTGGTAAAAGGCAGACCGGTTGTGGAATATACCATCGGTGAGGGAGAAGGCGACAAGCTGAAGAACTTAGACGATGTTCAGTTTTATAAGAAACAAAAACGAGTCGTTCTTCAGAATTGCGGGCTCATCGATCCTGAAAATATAAACGATTACATAGCCATTGACGGTTATCAGGCCTTGGCAAAGGTTGTTACGCAAATGACTCCTCAAGAAGTCATTGATCTGATGAAGGCTTCCGGCCTCAGAGGAAGAGGTGGTGCGGGATTCTCCACAGGCATGAAGTGGAGCTTTGCAGCAGCCAATGAAGCAGATCAGAAGTACATCATCTGTAATGCTGACGAAGGAGACCCGGGCGCATTTATGGACAGAAGCGTTTTGGAAGGCGATCCTCATTCCATTTTGGAAGCCATGGCCATAGGCGGTTACGCCATTGGTGCTTCAAAAGGCTTCATCTATGTAAGGGCCGAATATCCTGTAGCAGTTCATAGATTGAAAATTGCCATTGAGCAGGCCAAGGAAAAAGGCTTCCTCGGCAAAAACGTCTTTGGCAGCGACTTTGACTTTGACATTGAAATCAGATTGGGCGCAGGCGCTTTCGTTTGCGGTGAAGAAACCGCATTGATCGCATCCATTGAAGGTAAGCGCGGCATGTCCAGAAATAAGCCTCCTTTCCCGGCAAACAAAGGCCTCTGGGGCAAACCGACTATTATCAACAATGTAGAGACTCTGGCTAATATCCCCCAGATCATTCTCAACGGACCGGAATGGTTCAAGTCCATGGGTACGGAAAAATCTCCGGGTACCAAGGTATTCGCTCTGGGCGGCAAAATCAACAACACCGGCCTTGTAGAGGTTCCTATGGGAATCACTCTGAGGGAAGTCATCTATGACATCGGCGAAGACTGTCTCAACGGAAAAGCCTTCAAGGCTGTCCAGACCGGCGGACCCTCCGGCGGCTGCATTACAAGGGAAAACCTGGACACCCCTATTGACTTTGACAACTTAGTAGCTATCGGATCAATGATGGGCTCCGGCGGTATGATTGTCATGGACGAAGATAACTGCATGGTAGACATTGCTCGTTTCTTCCTGGATTTCACAGTGGATGAGTCCTGCGGAAAGTGTACACCTTGCCGCGAAGGGACCAAGAGAATGCTGGAAATTCTTGATAAGATCACCGCTGGCAACGGTACCATGGAAGATCTGACCACCCTGGAGGATCTTGCCGAGAACATCAAGAACACATCCCTCTGCGCATTGGGGCAGACAGCACCAAACCCTGTCCTCTCTACAATGAAGCACTTTAGAGATGAGTATGTGGCACACGTAGTTGACAAGAGATGTCCTGCAAGCGTATGCAAAGCCTTGTTGAACTTCTTTATTACCGATGGTTGCACAGGCTGCACCCGTTGCGTTAGAGTTTGTCCCACCAAGGCGATCACAGGTACTGTCAAGCAAAGACATATTATTGACCAGGATAAATGCATTAAGTGCGGTGCTTGTATGGATGCCTGTACGTTCAAGGCCATCATTAGAAAATAGGAGGACATGGTAACATGGAAAATGTTCAGAAAGTCAATGTGACTATAAATGGGATTGCCGTCAGCGTTCCCAAGGATTATACCGTTTTATTGGCTGCTAAAGCTGCCGGGATCGACATTCCTACCCTGTGCTATTTAAAGGATATCAATGAGATTGCAGCCTGCCGAGTCTGCGTTGTAGAAGCGGATGTAAAAGGCGTGCCCATGAGAAATCTGCCGGCATCCTGCGTTCTGCAGGTTCAGGAAGGCATGAATATCAAGACGAATACCGCAAAGGTCCGGAAGGCCGTGCGTCAAAATGTTGAGCTGATTTTGGCCAACCACAATCGCGAATGTCTTACCTGCCGGAGAAACGGCACCTGCGAACTGCAGAAGCTCTGCGAGGAGATGGGTATCGGGGATGTTCCTTATGAAGGCGCCAAGAGGCAGGCCGTCCTGGACGATCTTTCCTACTCCATCATACGCGACTCCTCCAAGTGCATCCTCTGCGGGAGATGTATCAGTACCTGCAAAGAGGTACAAGGAATCGGCGTCCTGGATTTCACCAAGAGGGGCTTCAACACCGAAGTTGCACCGGCCTTTGATTACAGCATGAGAGATGTAGACTGCGTCTTCTGCGGCCAGTGCATTAACGCGTGCCCCGTTGCTGCTTTGAGAGAGAAACCCTATATCGACCAGGTTTGGGAAGCCATCGAGGATCCCGACAAGTTCGTAGTGGTGCAAACAGCACCTGCTGTGCGTGCCGGTCTGGGCGAAGCGTTTGGATTGCCCGTAGGTACTCCGGTTACCGGTAAAATGGTAGCCGCTCTTAGAAGGATGGGCTTTGACAAGGTCTTCGACACGAACTTCAGTGCAGA
>CAYLVS010000193.1:0-3665 GCA_964387185.1 uncultured Oscillospiraceae bacterium
ATGGTTAGCTTTTCACGCCTGCATTCGTGCGGATCATGTAATGGAATTTGTTTCAGGCTTCTCAACATCAAGAAGTCCACCCCGGGGTCACACCAGGTATTGTTTTAGAATCTTGCGGGCCGCTTCCTCCTCAAAAGGCAGATGCAGGATTGCAATAGGCGCGCCATATTGGCCTTCCAAATGTCGGCGGTAATCAGAAGGTGTCATTCTAAACCATCTCTGAAACTGTATGCTCAAGTGCTTGCGGTTGGCAAACCCGGATTGAATTGCGATGTTGTCCACAGAATCCCGGGTGGAACCTAAAAGCCGTTGGGCTTCTTCGCAACGCGCCATTGAAAGAAGCTCACTGAAAGAAAGACCGCAGGCCTTCTTTATATATTTGGACAGATAACTGACGCTAAGAAATTCCCGATCTGCAATATCCTCCAGCTTGATTTTTTCTTTACAATGGTCATAGATATAATCGATGATATTGTAAATCCTCAGAAAATAGGGGTCGTCGGGACTGATTTTCGCCGGCTGCACCGCATTCAGGGACTGCCCTTTTCCCATCGTATACGTGTAGAAACGAAACTGGGCAAGCAGAAACGAGAGAAGCTCCCGGCCAATCTGTTCTAAAGCAGAATCGCTGGCCGTCTCATCGATGTACGCAAAGTAGATTTTGGCTAACAGAAACCGCATATAATTAAGCTTACTACTCATTCGATCTTTATGAACAAAGGAATCGCAAACGAAGTAGGCCTTATCGATATCCTTGAAATATCGCTTATAGTAATTCAAATCAATTTGCACATGCAACAGAATGTTTTGATCCCCCAAGGAAGAGATTTGATGAATGTCCCGCATGTTGAAAATATACACGTCTCCCGGAGAAAGGCGGTGCTTTAGCACAGTATCGGAAATTCGGATATTTCCTTCTAGAACGCAAAGAATCTCCAACGCATTGGGATGGACATGGCTGGGATATTCAGAAATACTGATCGCTCCTGCCCTGATTTTGCTGCGGGATCGATAACCAACGGTTTCTGTAAACATGCTTACCTCCGGAGTGAAAGGAATGGCTTGCCTCTATTGTACAGCAAAATAATACCCTTTACAAGGAAGTTTATTACACCAGCCACAACAAAATAATATACGCAAATAAGCCGAATGTTATACACGGAATGATAAAATATTACCCGAGATTTCCCTGGTCCAATGATAAAATACTTGTAGAACAAACAAGTACTATTCGGAGGAAGCATGGGAAACAAAAACAAAAATTATTCTGCTGTTACGGCTGTGGTCTTTACCAATATATTGTGGGCATTCGACTTCATTGCAATTGATTACATGACAAATTTTATGTCGGCGTCTACACTTACATTTCTAAGACTGTTAATGAGCTCAATTATTGTAGTAGCATTGGTCTTCATTAAGGAAAAGAAGTTGTATATTAAAAAAAGAGATTGGCCTCGAGTCTTTTTATGCGGCGCTGTTGGCTTGTCCTTATACACCTGGTTGGAGGGAATGGGAATTCATCGGACTTCCGGTGCATTGGCTTCGCTGATTTTGGCTATGGTACCTGTTTTCGGTCTAGCGGTGGACAGACTGCTCTATCAAAGGAAAATGACGACCGTCAAGATAATGGGGGTTATCGGTTCTATGGTTGGTGTTGTTATCGTGATTACCGGATCCAGGGAAGGTGGATTTTCCGCCAGTTTCATAGGAATTGCGCTGATGATTGTGGCTGCAGTGGCTTGGACAGCATATATTGTACTAGTGAAGCCGTTGAATGAGAAATATTCCCTGCCAACATTGCTCGCCGGGATTATGGTTTCCGGAACGATTACTTCCATTCCGCTTTTCCTTTCAGGTGACCCGAAAGCTGTGGCTTCTTTAACGCCGGAGGTTTGGGCCGTCCTTGCTTTAACTAGCGTAGTATGCTTGATTGTCGGTCAGTTCCTATATATATTCGGGGTAAGTAGACTAACAATTACCAACGTGGCTGTCTTTGAGAATATCCTTCCGATCGTCACAGTCATAGCCTCCGGCGCAATTTACGGGAATGCCCTGACAGTTGTCCAGATAATCGGCGGTGCTGTGATAATGACTGCCTGCACTGCAATATCTGTTTCAGAGGGAAGGAAAGCAAAGGCTCTTCACTTAAAAGATATAAAAACAATTGGTGACCTTGTATAAAATGCCTTTCACACTAGAGGCTTATGATAAGAGGGACAAGAATCGTCACTGCAGCAGTTTGAATCAATCCCATGGCGAAGGAGTAAATGACAAGCCTTTCGCCGCAGGAGCTCTCTACTAATGGGAGACCGATATCCATGGCTGCAATCCCCGGGAGACTTGTGGCTTCTATGTATCCGATTCTGTGGGCAACGACCGGAATTAAGACGATGCCGCCCAGCTGTCTCATCATACTGTGCATAAAAGAAATGGCGCCGGCCACTGCATAGCCTTGTCCGGTGATTATTACAGGGGCAAATCCCGACCATCCAAAACCTGCGCCAATGGCAAGGGCTTCTTTTGGTGAAATGGAGAGCACCAAACTGCAGAGGAATGCAGCGATTAGAGTGCCGATAATAACGGCGACAGGAAAAACAAGAGCCAATAGCCCAGCCTTCTTTAGATTGCGAACTATAGTACCTGCCAGGCCCAGATTCATTCCCAGTAAAAAAAGCAAAAAGCCGATGCCTATGACCATGGCATCACCTGTAATCCCTTCAAAGCGGTTGTAATCGGGAAAGAGCTTATGAACGAAAAGATATCCGAGGATAATCCCCAGTGTGACAGATAAAAGAATTAAAATGGTCATTCTCTGGCTGCCCTTACCTTTTTGGTCGGCAGTCCCCTCCGCCGGGAACTCTTGCAGAATGTCACTGCATGCTATCTCTGGGTCATGTTTTGCTTCGGTGCCATTCATCTGACCATATCGGTCAATGCCCAGAAGTTTTCTCACTGCTATGACCGCGACAATGCTTCCGGCCATTATGACAACGGTCATAATAAAGGCATCACGGCCAATGATATGGAAATTTTCCATGACTTCCTTATTGGCACCCATACGGACACCCATGGCAGATAGGAGCAGGGTAATGGCGACAGAAAGCAATGTGCCGATCCAGGAAAACTTCTCTTTCCTGATTCTGCATTTAGCCCCGATGGAATACCCGACCAGAATCACTCCCCAATATATAAGTAATAGTGTCATGCTGCGTTAATTACCTTTCTTTATGGAAATACTATACATGAAGACCCGCTTCCCGTCCATATTATTATGGTGCCTGGTTTGAGTCATTCATTTCGCCAAGATTATGGGCTTCAACGAAAAGCGTAATACCGCCTTGGGAATAGGTTCCTATTGTTGTCGCAAGGTCTGATATAGACCTATTTCATCGCATAACTGGCGTCAAAATCACCTTTTAAAGTCATATTTAGGCCTATAAGCAGAAAGATGCATTAAAGTTAAGCCTACAAAATGACAAATTGTAACCCCAATTTTCGTCTCCTCAAATGAAATTCAGCCTATAAATCTGATTTGAGGGCCGTTTTTCAACCTAATTTCACTCCAAATAGGGTTTTATAATAAAACAAATCGTCACTTTCACCCTATTTAGCAAATCAGAACAACGCAAAGACCGTAAACAAAGCCATATTTAATAATTGCTCAT
>CAYLVS010000194.1:0-3623 GCA_964387185.1 uncultured Oscillospiraceae bacterium
ATCTCCAAATTCACCTTAATATAAAGGTCACCTGTCTTGGTGGAGCGAAGGCTCTTGATGCCTTTCCCTTTCAGCCGGAAGATCGTATCAGGTTGTGTCCCTTCCGGAACCTTGTAGCTCACCTTCTCTTTCAGCGTAGGTACAACAATATCAGCACCCAGGGCAGCTTGATCAAAGGTAATTGGAATTTCCAGCCACAGGTCATTGCCGTTACGCTTAAACAGCTTGTGCGGTTCCACGGAAATCACCACGTAGAGATCTCCGTTGGGTCCACCGTTTTTTCCCGGTTCTCCCTGGCCCTTTATTGAAATTACAGAATCGTTGTCAACCCCCGCAGGTACTTCAACGGCAATGGTTACCTGCTTGCGAATCTTTCCGCTGCCGCTGCAATGTTTGCAGGGGTCCTCTACTACTTCGCCGGTACCACCGCATTTGCTGCAAGGCTGAACATTAATAAATTGGCCAAAGGGCGATCTCTGAGAGGTTCGCACCTCTCCGGAGCCATTGCATGCGGAACAGGTAGTCTTGGATGTACCCTTCTCTGCTCCGGTACCCTTGCAAGCTTCACAGGAAACATTTTTCGTTAGTTGAATATTCTTCTTCACTCCAAATGCTGCCTCTTCGAACTTGATTCGAAGTCCTTTTTGCAGATCCGGTCCCTTTTGTGGACCGGTCCTTCTCGCCTGGGCATAATTGGCGGCACCACCGAACATATTGCCAAAGAGATCCCCAAAAATATCCTCGAATCCACCTCCGCCAAAGCCTCCACCGTAACCGCCGCCTCCACCGAAGCCCGCATTAGGGTCTACACCCGCATGCCCGAACCTGTCATACTTATCCTTCTGTTTTGGGTCTGACAGAATTCCATAGGCTTCGTTTACTTCTTTAAATTTTTCTTCTGCTGCCTTATCTCCGGGATTTCGGTCAGGATGAAATTCCATAGCTTTCTTTCGGAATGCCGATTTTATTTCATCTTCCGTAGCACCCTTCTTGATACCCAGCACTTCATAATAGTCTCTTTTCTGTCCTGCCATCGGTTTCTGTTTCCCCCGTTTTTTGTGTCAATCCACGACTTTTACCAACTATAGGGTCGCACCTTCCGTTTCTTTTATAAACACGACGGTACGACCCTCTGTTCTTATCCTTATTGCTTAATTAAATGATTGGTTTTCTCAGTTCTCTTCTTCCGGGTTTTTGTCCTCATCTACCACTTCATAATCCGCATCCACTACATTGTCATGAGGTGATACCTCTTCGCCACCCATATCACCTGAAGCTCCCGGATCAAAGCCACCGCCGGCAGCGCTATTGGGATCAAAACCACCCTGCGCTTCCTGGGCTTTTTGATAAAGCTTGGCTGAAATGGTGTGGAAATGCTCCGTGAGAGTTTCTGTTTTGGCCTTGATATCATCTACTGTACCATTTTCAAGTACTCTGCTCAAGTCTTCTTTTGCATTTGTGATGCTGTTCTTTTCATCGTCGCTCAGGCTGCCTTCCAAATCCTTAAGTGCTTTTTCCGTCTCGTAGATGAGGGTCTCGGCACTGTTTCTGACTTCAACTTCTTCTTTTCTTCTCTTGTCTTCTTCTGCAAACTGCTCTGCTTCCTTGATCTTTTGCTTGATTTCATCATCATTGAGCTTCGTTGAAGATGTAATGGTGATTCTCTGCTCTCTACCGGTTCCCAGATCCTTAGCACTAACGTTTACGATACCGTTGGCATCGATGTCAAATGTCACTTCGATCTGCGGTATCCCACGAGGCGCGGGCGGAATTCCGGAAAGCTGGAATCTGCCAAGAGTGATATTACCTGCGGCCATCTCTCTTTCACCCTGCATAACGTGGATGTCTACAGCACTTTGATTGTCTGCAGCGGTAGAGAAAATCTGGCTCTTCTTCGTAGGAATTGTTGTATTCCGCTCAATTAATCTTGTGGCCACTCCGCCCAGAGTCTCAATTGAGAGGGACAGAGGTGTTACGTCGAGCAGAAGCACATCTTTGACCTCGCCGGTCAATACGCCTGCTTGAATCGCGGCACCGATTGCTACACACTCATCGGGGTTGATGCCTTTGAAAGGCTCCTTGCCTGTTACTCTCTTTACAGCTTCCTGCACTGCAGGAATTCTCGTGGATCCGCCTACCAGGATAACTTTTTCCAGATCAGAAGAAGTAACCCCTGCATCTGCCATGGCTTTTCTCATCGGCTCGATGGTCTTCTCGACAAGTCCGCCTGTAAGCTGATCAAACTTCGCTCTGGTCACATCCATGTTCAGGTGAAGAGGACCATCTGCATTGACCGTAATAAACGGCAGATTGATGCTTGTAGTCTGGGAAGCGGAAAGCTCTTTCTTTGCTTTTTCAGCGGCTTCACGCAGTCTCTGAAGAGCCATTTTGTCCTTGCGCAAATCGACCCCGTTTTCCCTTGCAAAGCTGTCGGCTATGAAATTGACTAGGATGTCATCAAAATCGTCCCCGCCCAACTTGTTATTTCCGTTGGTTGCCAATACTTCAAAAACACCGTCTCCCAACTCCAGTATGGATACGTCAAAAGTACCGCCACCCAAATCATAGACTAAGATCTTATGCTGAGAGCCTTCTTTGTCAAGACCGTAGGCCAAGGATGCTGCTGTGGGTTCGTTGATAATCCGCTTTACATCCAAGCCGGCAATCCTACCTGCATCCTTGGTGGCTTGCTTCTGGCTGTCTGTAAAATATGCAGGTACCGTGATAACTGCTTCTGTGACAGTTTCACCTAGATAAGCTTCTGCATCGGTTTTTAATTTAGCCAGAATCATGGCCGATATGTCCTGAGGTGTGTAGGTTTTTCCGTCGATCTGAACTGAAAAGCTACTGCCCATATGTCTCTTAATGGATGATACGGTTCTGTCAGGATTGGTGATAGCTTGACGTTTGGCAGTTTCGCCTACCAGTCTTTCACCGTTTTTTGCAAATGCCACGATAGATGGTGTTGTTCTATTGCCTTCTGCGTTTGGGATTACTACAGGATCCCCGCCTTCCAAGACAGAAACGCAAGAGTTTGTGGTTCCTAAGTCAATTCCGATTACTTTTCCCATTTCTTTTCCTCCTATTAAATCATTGTTAATCCGTGCAATTTTGAGCTACGCCCACTGATTTAGATGCTTTCGTCCTCATCTGGAATATCACTCAGCCACGATTACCATGGATGGGCGTATGACTTTTTTATTCAGCGTATACCCCTTTTGCAATACCTTTGTGATCTGTCCGTTGCAGTGAGCATCGCTGTTCTCCGTCTGAACCGCATGATGACAGTTGGGATCAAAATCCTGACCCTCTGCGGAGACTTCCTCCAGCCCGCATTTTTCAAGCACGTTGATGAGCTGTTTGAAAATCAGCAACATGCCCTCTTTCATGCCCGCGTCGATACTCTCTACTGCTAAAGCTCGATCAAAATTATCTATTACATTAAGCAACTCCACCATGAGTTTTTCATTGGCGTATGCATAAATGTCATTCTTTTCTTTTTCTACTCTGCGCTTATAGTTCTGGAAATCTGCCGCAAGTCGTAAATACTTGGTTTGCAGTTCTTCTTCCTCTTTGGTCAGCTGCTCCTCCCCGTCACCCGTCGTCTCCTGCTCATTCTGAGA
>CAYLVS010000195.1:0-664 GCA_964387185.1 uncultured Oscillospiraceae bacterium
TTTTGGACGATGTTTTGGGGTTCGATCGTAAGCCCTTCCATCAGCCATCTGTACTGCTGTGGTGTCATTTTTCTGACCTCGTCGATGCTTCTGGGCCATCTGAACTTTCCAGCCTTATGTAAAGATTAACATAAAGCAGGTTATGTTAAGACTTTCGTTATGTAAAGAACCATACATAGATAACGATAGAATCAGCACTATTTGTATAAATATCTTTACATAATATTTCATATATTGTATGCATTAATCATCACTGTGATTGTATATCTTAAGGAGGTGGCGATTAATGAAGAACGAAACTAATGTTAAGCAGCTGATCTTATTTTGCGGCGGAGAAATGGAAATGCGTGATTATAGCGAGGACTATAAGTGCCGTGTTTCTAAGGCATGGAGTGCACTCATTGAATGGATGGATAACGGTCATGTCGATGAGTTTACACCTGAAATAGGCAATGCGTTCCTCGACGAAAAGGTTGGGGCTCACCTGCCGGGCAAAGACCTGGTCAAATCTCAAAGGGTCTGTGTTAGAGCTGTCAGGATGCTCATATCCTTACAGACGAACGGATACATAGAAGAACATTCCCCAACCACTGAGCACATCTTCACAGGAGAGCTTGGCAAGCTCATCCTGAATCCGAAAGCCGGCAGCCGTTTTTGTCTTCTG
>CAYLVS010000195.1:674-3616 GCA_964387185.1 uncultured Oscillospiraceae bacterium
TTGATTACATGGCAAATGTGCTCAAAAGAAAAGAATCGACCGTGAGCAATGCTGAACACTACCTGTTCCTATTTTATTCTTTTCTTGTATCGCATAGACATGGCATCAATGATCTCAGCTTTGATATTATTGAAAACTTTCATAGTGAGCAGGGATATTCATTGCCTACCTTGCATAACTCTGCCGGCATAATACGCCGTTTCCTAAGGTTTCTATATGAATCCGGTATTAATGAACAGGATTATGCGATGTATGTTGCCCCGGATAACTATCGTATTCGTGAAGGCAAACTGCCATCCACCTATTCAGAAGAAGAGATACGCACAGTTTTATCTTGCGTTGATCGCTCTTCTGCTATTGGAAAACGTGATTATCTTATTCTTATCCTCGCTGCAGAGTATGGTTGGAGGAATGGTGATATCCGTCATTTTCGACTCGATCAGATAGACTGGGACAGGAATGAAATCCGATTTTGCCAGGACAAAACCGGTAATCCGGTTGCCTTCCCGCTTCTTTCAGCTGTAGGCAATGCTATTATTGACTATCTTAAAAACGGAAGACCGTTAACAGATGCCCCAGAAGTTATCCTGTCGGTCAAACCGTCAAGGAAGTCCAAAACTTTATCAACATCAGTAGTCAGCAGTGTTGCGGCAAACTATTTCGGTAAATCAGGGATTTCAGCTTTGGATGCCCGTCGTAGAGGAACGCATGCATTCAGGCACAGCCTGGCGTCAAACATGCTTGGCAGGGAAGTCCCTCTTCCGGTAATAAGTGGTGTACTTGGCCATAGTTCTACTGAAACCACCAAGATCTATCTCAAAGTAGATTTTAAGCAACTGAAAAGATGTGCACTTCCCATGCCTGCAAATCACTCTCCCTTCTATCAGAGAGGAGGGATCTGGGTATGAGAAAGATAGATCTTTCCGCACTCACGTCTGTTTTTAGCGATGAGATACGCACATACTTGGCAATGAAAGCCGCCCATGGCTTTCAAATGAAAAGCTATTATTATCAGCTGAAGATATTTGATCAGTTCTGTATACATAGCGGGATTACAATACCGGTATTCACCATGAAAGACGCTCACGCATGGTCTAAAATAGACGGTGATGAGGGAGATCGAAGGTACTGTAACCGGCTCAGCGTAGCAAAGAACTTTCTGGTATATTTAAATGCCAAAGGTTATGATGTTGCGATTCCTGAATCCGTCCACTACAAGAAATCAGATTTTAAGCCTCATATTTATACGGATGATGAAACCGCTCGGTACTTCAACGCGATTGACCGGTATTACACGGAAAGAGCAAAGATAAACTCAGTACAGTTTCCTGTTATGTTTAGGTTGTTCTATTGCTGTGGCACCAGGCTTAACGAAACTCTCTGTATCCGGGTGAGAGACCTAAACCTCCGCGAGGGAGCTGTCCGATTGACGGAAACTAAGAACCATAGAGAACGTTTCGTTGTAATGGGCGATGACCTTATGGATCTGATGATATCCTATGCGGACAAATATTTTTATCTACTTTCGGAAGACGACTACATCTTTAATTCCAGCAGAGGTACCCTCTACAGTAAGGACAGGATCTATACCATCCACAGAGAAACTTTGCAGTATGCGAGAATTCCTTTTTATGGTGATAAAAATGGCCCGAGAATCCACGACTGGCGTCACACTTTCGCAGTCCGCTCTTTCAAACAGATGATTGACTCTGGAATGGATATGTATACATCGCTTCCTATTCTGAGCACATATCTTGGGCACAAGAGGATTTATGATACAGAGAAATATCTTCGCCTTACGATGTCAATCTATCCTTACATCGAAGAAAAATGCCGAGATCAGATGGAAGCAGTCTTTGGGGCGAGAGAGGAAGGTGACGTATGATGAAGAATACGGACTTTGCTTTTTTTCTTAACAAATTTTTCGTCAGATACCTTCCGAACGAAAAAAATGCAAGCCCGCTGACCATTGATTCATATAGGTATTCGTTCATAAACTTTCTTGTATATATGCTGGAGACTCTGCATAAAACCGCAGATAAGGTCGCAGTGAAAGATCTAACATATGAGAATGTCAGCGATTATCTTAGCTGGCTTGAATCGTCTAAACATAATGGCCCGGGAACCAGAAATCAGAGGCAGGCGGCAATTAATTCATTTGTAAAGTTCCTGATGCTTGAACTTCCCGAATACATGAACGAATATCAGAGGGTTTTGGCAATTCCTGTCAAGAAAACGTTACAGCCGGAAATTTCTTATGCTAAAATCGACGGGATGAAGTTGATGATGAGCCTGCCAGATGTCACAACCGCTACAGGATTACGGGATTATGTCATTCTCTCGATACTTTATACTACTGGTATACGGGTCAGTGAGTTAACATTTATCAAGGTGAAAGATATTTCACTGCATGAACCGGAAACCCTGTTAGTTCACGGAAAAGGCAACAAGTATCGCTATGTTCCGCTCATGAAATATGTGATACCTTCAATCAACAGATATCTTGATGTACAGGGATATGGCCATCCGGGAAAAGAAAACGAATGGCTGTTCAAAAATCACATGAAGAAACAGTTTACCCGCCAAGGCATCAATTATCTGGTCTCTAAGTATACGTTACTGGCAAGGAACAAGGAACCAGACCTGATCCCAGAAGATTTCAGTCCGCATAAAATCAGACATACAGCTGCGATGGGTCTCGTTGATTCAGGTGTTGACCTTATTTATATCCGTGACCTGCTCGGGCATGTTAGTGTAAAAACGACAGAAGTTTATGCCAAAACGAATGCTCAACTAAAGCGCAAAGCGATTGAAGCTTCCGCAAACGAAATCGTCCCGGAAGAAGTTCCCGTATGGGAATCCGACTCTGACCTGAAATCATGGTTGAAAGATCTTGGGAAATGTAAATCCTGACTAATTATTATGTGAAGATAATTGTTAAG
>CAYLVS010000196.1:0-3586 GCA_964387185.1 uncultured Oscillospiraceae bacterium
CAATGCAATCGTAGTTGCCTCCAATTTTTCCGGGGAAATAAAAGGTGTCATCGTAACGGAAGGTGACTTTGTCAATGCGGGGGATCTTTTGCTCACAGGGGATGAGAGTGTGGCGCAGTTGGATTTGAAAAGCCTTAGGGCGCAGCTTTCCGGTTTGGAAGTCTCCCATGGAAGGGCAAGAGAAGCGGTGAACAAGAATAAGACCCTGTATGATCAGGGCGCATTGAGCCGGGAGGAGTACGATGTGGCCATGGCTGCGGAAAAGGAATTGGCGGCTCAGGTATCTTCCTTGCGCTATTCCATTGAGAGCTTTGCGAAAACTTCTGGGGCTTCGGGAGTCACGGCGCCTGTCGACGGGACGATAACCGAAGTCTATGCCAAAGAGGGAGAGTATGCGGTGGTCGGTGCAGGTCTATTTGAACTATCGGACCTGGATGATTTGTATATAGAAGTGGACTTGATTGCAGAGGATGCAGATAAGGTGGGAGTAGGAGATCAAGTCCTGGTTTACGCAGGGGAACGCGGCGGTCTCCCTGCCACGGGCAGCAGCGTCCGCCGCATCCATCTAAAAGCCAGGGAAGAACTCTCGGGTCTTGGAATCGTGCAGAAGAGGGTCAAGGTCGAAATCCAGATGGAACCCGGAATTTCAATGCGGCTTGGCAGTGATGTGGACGTTGAAATCATCATAGACGAGAAGGAAAATGTACTGCGAGTTCCCGTAAGTGCGGTTTTCAAGCTGGATGGGAACCATTATGTGTTCGCGTCGGAGGACGGGAGAGCGCGTGTCCGGCAAGTCGAAGTAGGACTGGAGGGCGATGACCATATTGAAATAGTATCCGGCCTTTCGGAAGGGGAAGTGGTAATCCGGTCCCCCGGAAACGAAATAGAAGATGGCGTTCGACTAAAATAATATAAGGCCGGACGACAGGGTTGTGAAATGACATTGAAATGGCATTGAAATGGATTGAAATGACATTGAAAGTATGGCCGTAAAATGGGATAATAGAGTTACTATTCACACCTTATTATCTTTTTTTGCAGAAAAGGTGCCTTGTGTATAAGAATCATTGATATTTCTGCTAAATTCGATGAATATCAACTGGATCTTATCTAAAAACTAAGAATATCGAATTTATGTATAAGAAATTCCGTTTTTTTTATACACAGAAAGAAATTTTTTTATTAAAAGATAAGAATCAGCATCTCAAGGGGCTTTTATAAGAATTTTCAACCAGGCTTTAGGAGGATCTTATACACAAATCATTTAGTTTTGAAATTTAGTCGATTTTAAGGAATAGTTGAGCTGGAATGCATGATGGGCTTGAGGGTAGACTGTGAATAGTAACATAATAGGGTATAATATTCTGATAAATGTCCGCAAGTACTGACATTCGAGGTGATTGACAATGAACATCAAAGAAATCGCTCGCCGGGCAGGAGTATCCGTTGCAACGGTGTCCCGGGTCTTGAACCACCCTGAGACGGTGGCTCCCAAGACCCGTCAGCGCATCCTTACGCTGATGGAGCAGATGGACTACAAACCCAACTGGTTCGCCAGGGGTTTGAATTTTAATAAAACAGACACCATTGCTTTGCTGATACCAAATATCATGAACCCCGCTTACGTGGAGATCGCAGAAGGCGTCGAATCCGTAGCAAACCAAAAAGGCTACACCGTCCTACTCGGCATCACGGAGGGTGAGGAGAAAAAAGAGCGGAAATACATACAAACTCTCATCGATCGCCATATTGACGGTGTCATTTTAGTATCCTCGCTACTTAACAGCGATGACTTAAACCGCATGAAACAGCAAGGGATTGCAGTAGTACTGATAGGAGAAAACATCGACAACTCCCCTGAGCCTATTGTCCGCATCGACTGTTGCGCCGCCGCCTGTCAAGCGGTACAGCACTTGCTCAATAGCGGGCATAAAGACATAGCCCTCATCTACGGAAAAGCCCCCGCCATGGAAAACAGAAGAAAGATAGAAGGATATACGAACGCGCTCAAAGAAGCTGGTATTCCATTGAGAGAAGACTTCCTGATCCGTGAGGATAACACCATCGAAGGGGGCTATGTAGCCACCAGAAAGCTACTGACACTGAAAAACCGGCCTCGTGCCATTTTTACCACTTCTGATTTGCTGGCCTTCGGGGTCATTGACGCTCTGCGGGATGCGGAATTATGGATTCCTGAGAATGTGGCAGTCATGGGTTTCGATAATATCCGCATGTCCAGCCTGATGGTACCGAAACTCTCCACCGTTGCAAAGCCGCTGCATAAAATGGGACTCTCCGGAGCCAGGCTGCTTCTGGATGTCATCGAGAGCGGAAAAAACGGAGACATGGTTATGAAGGAAATCATACTTCAATCGAAATTAAAGATACGAAAGTCCTGTGGACACAAAGAGAGAATAAAAGAAATATTTTAGTGTAGTGCAAGGAGCAGATAATGAAAACCAATTTTTTAGGGTTATCGCTGAAGAGCCCTATAATTGTAGCCGCCGGACCGTGGAATCGCGATGGTGAAAGCATCCGGAGAAGCCTGGCAACCGGGGTTGGTGCAGTGATCACGGAAACCATCGTCAGCGACCCCATCATCGATGTCAAACCTCGCATAGCCTACGACGGCCTGGGCGCTCAAAATATCCGTTTGTTCAGCGACGTGCAAATCGAGGGCTGGGAGCGGGAAATGGACATTGCAAAGAGCAACGGCGGCATCGTAATCGCAAATGTTTCTGCCCACACCCCTTCGGAATTGGCGTATTTAGCGGTTAAGATGGAAAAATACGGCGCCGACGGTATCGAACTGGGGCTCTCCACCCCAATGGGAGTGGACCTGGAAGTAGCCGCATCCCACCCGGAAGAAGTCTATGAAATGACACGCTATGTGGTGGACAACGTGAAAATTCCCGTCATGGTCAAGCTTTCACAGAATGTTACCAACCTTCCCAGAGTTGCCAAGGCCGTTCAAATGGCCGGAGGCTCCGCGGTCTCCGCCATCAATGCCATTCGCTGTATTTTAGGTGTGAATATCCAAACCATGGAGCCCCTGCTACCTACTTACGGTGGCTATTCCGGCGTTCCCATAAAACCCCTGGGGCTTGCATCGGTAGCTTCCATTGGCCAAACCGTCGATATTCCCATCTGTGGAATCGGAGGAATCGATTCCTACAAAAACGCGCTGGAATACATCATGTTGGGCGCTTCGGCAGTACAGGTCGGCACGGCGCTCATGATTAAGGGCCGGGATTATGTCACTCGAATGGTGGAAGATCTGGACCGTTGGGGGGCAGAGAACAACACCGGCGATGTCAAAGAAATTCGCGGAAAAGCCTTGAGTAAACTCAAATCCTTTGAGGAGATCAAAACCGACCCGCTCACCTGTCATGCAGATAATCGAACCCCCTGCATCGCAGACTGTAACATGTGCATAGAGGCATGCATGTACGGCGCCGTCAGCAGGCTCGAAGATGGCGGAATTCATATCGACCCTCAGAAGTGCACGGGTTGCGGGCTTTGCACTTTCCTCTGTGAACCGAAAAAGCTGTATCTGAAATGGTGATTAAATGGTAATTCACAGGTA
>CAYLVS010000197.1:0-3578 GCA_964387185.1 uncultured Oscillospiraceae bacterium
CGGTAAGGGGAGATGTAGCGTAAATAGAACCTTTTTCAACCACGGCGGTGGCTACGCTGACCGGAACTTTTTCCGTCACCTCAGGCGGTTGAATGGAAGCCGCGATTCGGTAAATGCCCAGTGCGGCAACAGCGACGATAATTAGGATGAGTATAATCTTTTTCCTTACTCTTGATCTCGGTTTGTTCTCCAATTTTTGTGTCCTCCCAATGGCCTATAATTATAGCCGACCCGCGGGTCGGAAATGTACTATAGATATATTACGTTGGTAGAAAGAGGATGTCAAATTTATTTTCAACCACGGGGGCACAGTTCACACCCTCACACCTATCTGGCGATCACCCCCTGGTATGATGCAGACACTCATTTTGCCCACTCCTACGCGGTAGTGTGCAAAATCCTCGGTAATGTGTGAAGTCGGATGATTGAAGTGGTGTTTTCACGATATTTGAGCAGAATCTTTAGTTGTGTGTGGATTTTTTCGGCGAACTTGTTGCAATTGCAACAGATGTGTGCATTTTTCTTAGTTGTGTGTGGATTTTCTTTGCACAATCCACACACTTCCACGATTTCTGCTCATTTGACCCTCCGCAGGCCCCCTTGTTTCTTCTTAGTGAATTCGATATAATACAAGTGGCTAGATGTAGAGGATAGCAAAGGAAAATCCATGGCAAAACTTAAGAAAGCACAAATTGCAGAATTAATTGAAATTATGGGAAAGCTCTATCCGGAAGCGGAATGTGCTCTGGTACACGAGAATCGGTTTCAGCTTTTGGTAGCGGTCGTCCTATCTGCACAGACTACGGATAAGAGTGTAAATCAGGTAACCCCTGGATTATTCGAGAGATATCCGGATGCGTCCGCACTGGCAACCGCTGAGACTGACAACCTGGAAGAGATTCTCAAGCGGATTGGCATGTATCGCACGAAGGCGAAGAATATCATTGCCTTGTCAAAAATGCTCATGGATAAGCATGATGGGCAGGTACCCGGGGATTACGACCTGTTGACGGAACTGCCCGGGGTCGGACGGAAAACAGCAAACGTGGTTCTATCTGTGGGATTCGGACAACCGAGGATTGCGGTAGACACCCATGTGTTCCGTCTGGCAAACCGCATAGGGCTTACAGCCGAGAAGAATGTACTCAATACCGAACTCTCTCTGATGAAAGTCATCCCCAAGGACCGCTGGATCATGATGCATCACGCTTTAATATGGCACGGGAGGCAGGTCTGCAGCGCCAGAAACCCCAGATGCAGTCAGTGCGATATTCAATCCTTGTGCCGTAAAAACAACGTCGAGGAAAAAGCATGAAAAGTATAACAGTAAGAAACCTGATTTTAGGGCAGGGGTTACCGAAAATCTGCATTCCGATTATGGGAGTAGATTATGCCGAGCTGCTTGATGCTGCTCGCTTTGCTTTAGATCAAGGTGCAGATCTTTATGAATGGCGTGCGGATTCCTTTGAGGTAGTAGATGAGGGGAAGATCCTGGAAGGTCTAAAAAAGTTAAGGGGTCTTATAGAGGAAAGTCCTTTAATATTCACCCTACGCAGTGAGGAAGAAGGAGGAAAGCGGACACTGTCCGACGCAGCATACGAAAGCTTGAATGGCGCGGTTATTCAAGCGGGGATGGCGGATATTATAGATGTGGAACTGAGCAGGGGAGCAGAAATGGTCAACAAGCTTATCTCCGCCTCACATGACAAGGGTATGCATGTAATACTGTCCAGTCATAACTTTAAGAGGACCCCACCAAAAGAGGATATACTCTCAATCCTGCAGAGAATGCAGGAGTTGAACGGCGATATTTCTAAGATTGCGGTCATGGCCAATTCCGAAGTAGATGTGCTCTTGCTCCTTGACGCATCTCTCGCTATGAAAGAGGAATACGGAGACCGTCCCTTCGTTACAGTGGCTATGGGAGAAATGGGAATGTTGAGCCGGATTGCGGGAGGTATTTTCGGATCGGCACTGACTTACACCAGAGGAGTAGAACCCTCAGCTCCCGGCCAACTTACCTCATCTCAAGTACGAGATATGATACAACTATTGCAGCAATAGGGCTTTAATGCCCGGAGAAACCAATAACAAAGGAGAAAACCAATGAAAGAAATCATCAGTACTGAAAATGCCCCCAAAGCTGTAGGCGCCTATTCTCAGGGTGTCAGCTTCTCCGGATTCGTCTTCACTTCCGGACAACTTCCCATAGACCCTGTCACAGGGGAACTCAACACCGGAGACATTGCTTCTCAGGCTGAGCAGTCTATGAAAAATGTGAAAGCTGTTGTAGAGCAGGCGGGACTCACAATGGATGATGTTTTAAAGGTGACCATCCTGCTGGCGGATATCGCGGATTTTGCAGCGGTCAATCAGGTATATGAAAGCTTCTTTACAGGCAACTTTCCCGCAAGATCCTGTTTTGCAGTAAAAGACATCCCTAAGGGAGCAGGAATCGAAATCGAGGCCATCGCAGGCAGAAGCTGCTGTTAAAGAAAAAAGCTGCGGTTAAGCACCGCAGCATTTTTTATATTTTTTACCACTCCCGCAAGAGCAGGGGTCGTTACGACCGGGCGTCTTTTCCTTAACAATGGTTTTGGACTTCTTGTATGCCTTTGCGATTTCCTGGCGCTTCTCATCAGATAAAATGGAATCCCATTGTGTAAGCGTGTAAAGATAATCCGCATTTGCTTTCAGCATATTGAAGTATAGCAGCTCAAAATCAATGTCGAGAGAGATGCTGTCGTCCTCAGTAAGATCGCCCAGCTCCAACTGTGCTCGTAGGCTGGTGTTGATTCCATCAAGAAATCCCATAAAGATTACGGTGTCCACCGAGTATTTTTCTGCCAACTCTTTGATGCTGCCTTGAACAAGAGGATCCTTGGCTTCTAGTATGGCGGAATATATCCCGGTTTCTCCGGAACTGTACTTGTCCCAGAAAGCATCAAAGGTCTCATCGGTCTGATTTTCAAGCTGATCCTTCCACTGTGCCAGTAAACTCATTTCTTTGCTCCCCCTGCAACCATAAGATCGTAGGCAGAATCCTTAGCAATGGCTGTTCCGATTTCAATCACATCACCCATAACCGCACTGCCCGTCGGCAAGGGTCCTGCGCCTTTTCCATAGAACATCAGCTCGTCAACCGCATTTCCTTTAACAAAGATAGCGTTAAACTCATTGTTGACGCCTGCCAGAGGATGGGACAGTGGAATAAGGGTAGGTCGCACGCTGTAGGTGAGGTTGCCGTTTTCTTTCTTAGCTGTGGCAATCAGCTTGATCTTGCTGCCTGATTTTGCTGCTCTCTTGATATCGTCCTTGGTAACCTTGGTGATCCCTTCTGTGGGTATTGCTTCCGGAGGAACCCGAACGCCAAAGACCAGGGATATGAGAATAGAAAGCTTATTGGCTACGTCGTGCCCTTCTACGTCAGCAGTGGGATCCGCTTCGGCAAAACCCTTCTCCTGAGCCACTTTCAACACATCGTCATATTCAAGCCCAAAGTCCGTCATCTGGGAGAGAATGTAGTTCGTGGTGCCGTTCAAGATTCCCAAGACCTCGATAAAGGAATTGGCGCGGAG
>CAYLVS010000198.1:0-3576 GCA_964387185.1 uncultured Oscillospiraceae bacterium
CAACACGGGGTTGGGCGCGGTCTTGCCCAAGCCGCACAGGGATCCTACTTTGACGGTCTGAGCCAGTTCCTCCAATAGGGTTAAGGTTTCTCCGGTAGCCCTTCCTTCAACAATGTCAGTAAGAAGGTTCAACATTTGTTTCGTTCCTTCCCGACATACCACGCATTTTCCACAGGATTCACTCTGGGTAAACTGCATGAAGAACAGCGCCGTTTCGACCATGCAAGTCTGTTGATTGATTACGACCAGACCGCCGGAGCCCACCATGGCTCCCACTGATCTCAAATTCTCATAGTCCAGGGGCAGATCCAGGTGATCCTTCGTCAGACAGCCACCGGAAGGTCCGCCGATCTGGACTGCTTTATAGTCCAATCCACAGTTGCTTCCGTCATCATTCAGAACCCCGCCGCCGATATCACCGATAATCTGACGCAGGGTGGTTCCAAAGGGGACTTCGATCAAACCGGTATTTTCTACATGGCCGGTCAGCGCAAAAGTCTTTGTGCCGTTTGAAGTAGCGGTTCCAATGGTAGCATAAGCTTCCGCTCCCATTTGCATGACTACCGGAACGTTTGCAAAAGTCTCAACATTGTTGATTACTGTGGGCTTTCCGAAAAGCCCGGACTGTGCCGGAAATGGGGGCTTGGGACTGGGCATCCCACGTTTTCCTTCAATGGAAGCGATAAGAGCTGTCTCCTCGCCACAGACAAAAGCACCTGCACCTTCCATGATGTGGATGTCAAAATCAATCCCAGAACCGAAGACATCTTTTCCGAGAAAGCCGGATTCTCTAGCACCTTCCACGGCAGCTTTTAATCTTTCTACAGCCAGGGGATATTCTGTCCTTACGTAGATATACCCTTCCGTCGCACCGACTGCCTTTGCCGCTACCAGCATACCTTCGAGCACACTGTGAGGGCAGGCTTCCAAGAGACAGCGATCCATGAAGGCGCCGGGGTCTCCCTCGTCACCGTTACAGATTATGTATTTAACCGGATTCTCTTGTATCCTCGTCAATTCCCATTTGCGACCCGTCGGGAAGCCGCCGCCTCCGCGACCACGTAAGCCTGAATCCACCATGCGCTTGCAGATTTCCTCGCCTGTCATCTGTGTGTAGGCTTTCTCTGCCATTGCATATCCGTCGTTTGCGATATATTCCTCCATGTCCAGTGCATCGATATGACCGCAGTGCTTGATGCCCAGTCTGTGCTGTCTGGCATAGAAGGGAATGTCATCTGCTTTTTCGATATGTTTGTCGGTTTCCGGAGAAAGATAGAGCAACCGGTCAACAGCCTCACCATTGAGTATAGTTTTTTCAACAATCTCATCTACGTCTTCCGGCTTTACTTTTATGTAGAGCGTCCCTTGGGGATAAATGGTTACCAGCGGCCCCATCTGGCAGAAACCCTGACAGCCGCTTTTTGCCATAACATAATCTTCTTTCTCTTCCTTCAGTTCGACAGCAACGGACACAGAAAGTCCGCTGTCCTGTATCTTTTTTATAAATTTATCATATACTTTGAGAGAGCCGTTGGCTACGCAGCCCGTTCCTGCGCAGATCATAATCCGGGCTTTGTACTGTGATAGATTGGCCTTATAAGCCTCTTTTCTTTCCTGTAAGGTCATATTAGTTATCACTGCTAACACCCTCCTCTTTTTTTATTTGCTCGAGTAAAGCGATTGTGCTTTCCGGTGTCATGAGTCCATGAACCTGTTCATCGATTACCACAACCGGAGCCAGCCCGCAGGCACCCAAACACGCAACGGTTTCAAGGGTAAACAACATATCAGGAGTTGTGTGGTTCTTCTTATTGAGTCCCAGATTTTTTTCCAGAGCTTTTAATATGTCATGTGATTTCCTAACATGGCAGGCTGTGCCGTCACATAATTTTATCACGTGTTTTCCTTTGGGTTCCAGGGTGAAATGGGAGTAAAAGGTTGCGACTCCATACACCGTAGAGGGAGATATGCCTAATGCAGTCGATACAAAAGTCATAATATCTTCAGGGAGATATTTGTATTCTTCTTGCATGTCCTGTAAAATTGCAATCAATTTGTGGGGGTTATGTTCATATTTATCCAAAATGGAACACACCTTATCAAATTTTGTGCCAATGCCGTTGCTCATGCTAGAACTCCTCCTTTTCTGCCAGCTTCTCAGCCATACGCTTCGTTAAAATTACCAATGACGTAGCAAGATTTACGTTCTGCACTACGACATGATCAGGTACAGTTAGGTGAACAGGAGCGAAATTCCAGATGGCCATAATACCTGCTTCCACCATTTGGTCGCAGACCTCCTGCGCGGACCCGGCAGGGACCGCAATAATACCGATATGTATTTTCAGGCGCTCGCACACATCTCCCATTTTGCTGATATGCAAAATCTGCTTGTCGCCAATATTTGTGCTTATCAGTTCTTCATCCGACTCGAAGCCCATCAATATTTTGAGACCATATTCCTCAAATCCTTTGTAGTGCATGAGCGCGCGGCCCAAGTGCCCTACTCCGACGATGACTGCCTCATCTTCATTGTCATAACCCAGAAACTTCTCGATATCCCTGATGAGCGGTCCTGTAGCAAAGCCTGCTTTTGGCTTGCCACCGCTACTGCTGACCGAGGCCAAATCCTTTCTCACCTGGACTTCATTGAGTTTCATAGCGTTGGCTATCAACGGCGCAGATATGTACTCTTCCCGTTCGGGGTAACTCTTCAAGAAATCTAAATAAAGCGGAAGCCGCTGCAGCAGTTGTTTTGAGATTGCATAAGAACTTTTAGTTTTATTCATCATCTCTATACTCCTAAAGGAACCAATTACCAGTAATCTTGTGTCGATACAATTATACTGTTAAACTTTAGTCAATGTCAACGTTTAATTGAAAATTATTTAACAATATTTTTTCTCCGCAGAAGTGTTGAAATTCGCGGAATTGGGTATATTTATCTTAAGTTTTTGTATGCATAGTCAGGCCTGTTAGAGAATCGGTGGTTTTGGCGCGGTAATAGGTTATGGAGGTATGACATGTCGGAACATTTTTTAAAGGTAGTAGCGAACAGGCGAAGCCATTACGCCATAGGCAACGTAGCAGTAACTTCAACAAAGAGAATTATCGAGATATTGGAGCAAGCTGTGCTCCACTCTCCTTCCGCTTATAACTCTCAATCCACCAGAGTTGTCCTGCTGATGGGCGAGCACCACGATAAGCTTTGGGATCTGTTGATAGAAGTAATGAGGAATAAGTTATCTCCCGAGCGCTTCCCAAAGACGGAAAAGAAGCTAAACGGCTTCAAGGCAGGCTATGGCACCATCCTGTTTTTTGAAGACATGGAAGCAGTGCAAGGCCTCATTGAAAAATTTCCCACTTACAAGGATAACTTTCTCAGTTGGTCCCTGCAGGGAGCCGGTATCATGGAATATGTGGTGTGGACGGCACTGGAAGCAGAAGGCTACGGCGCCTCTCTCCAGCATTACAACGAACTGATCGGTGATGCGGTAGCAAAAGAATGGAACCTTCCTGCCTCCTGGAAATTAAATGCCCAGATGCCCTTTGGCAATATCACGGCCCCACCGGCAG
>CAYLVS010000199.1:0-3572 GCA_964387185.1 uncultured Oscillospiraceae bacterium
GTCAGGTTTCGCAACCCCAGAAAGTCCATCTTGAGCAGACCCAGCTCCTCTATGGTTCCCATGGTAAACTGAGTCGAGATGCCCTTCTCTGCCACATACAAGGGGACATACTCATCGATGCTCTTCTTTGTGATTACGACTCCGGCGGCATGGGTCGAAGCGTGGCGGGACTTTCCCTCCAACGCTCTTGCCGTGTCCACCAAAGAACGGACCTGTTTATCGTTGTCGTATTCTGCCCGCAAATCTGCATTCATTTCCAGGGCTCTGTCGATGGTCATCTTGAGTTCAAAGGGAATTTTCTTAGCTATGGCATCTACTTCACCATAGCTCATGTTCATGGCCCTGCCCACATCCCGAATGGCTTGCTTAGCCTTCATGGTGCCAAAGGTAATGATCTGTGCGACCTTATCGGCTCCATACTTTTCTACCACATAATCGATGACTTCCCCTCGCCGTTCATAACAGAAGTCGATATCGATATCCGGCATGCTGATCCTCTCCGGGTTTAGGAAGCGCTCAAAGATCAGGCCGTATTTGATCGGATCAATGTCTGTGATATGAAGGCAATAGGCCACGATGCTGCCGGCTGCCGAACCCCGGCCGGGACCTACCATAATTCCATTTTTCTTTGCATAATTGATAAAATCCCATACGATGAGAAAATACTCTACATATCCCATGGATTCAATGGTAGAAAGCTCATATTCCAACCTCTGCAACAGAGATTCTTCGGGTTGGCCGTATCGATCCTTCATTCCCCCATTGCAAAGTTCCCTGAGGTAACTTATGTTATCCTTGTTTTCCGGTGCTTGGAATTCGGGAAGGTGGAGCTCTCCAAACTTAAAATCCACATCACAGGCTTCTGCAATGCGCCTTGTGTTTTCCATGGCCTCGGGAATGTCCGCAAAGAGCTGTAGCATCTCCTCTTCGGATTTTAGATAGAACTGATCGTTGGGAAATCGCATCCGGTCCTGATCGTCCACGGTCCGGGCTGTCTGTATGCAGAGCAGAACGTCATGGGAGGCAGCATCCTCCTGATTCACATAGTGCACGTCGTTGGTGGCGACAAAGGGAATCCCCGTTTCCAGACGGAGCTGTTTCATATAGGGCAGAATCTTGTATTCTTCCTCCAGCCCCTGGTCCTGCAGTTCCAGATAGAAATTTCCCTCTCCAAAGATATCTAATAGTTCCAGAGCCTCCGCTTTGGCTCCGGCATAATCGTCATTCAATAGTTTAGACTGTATATCCCCCGCAAGGCAGGCAGAAAGGGCAATGAGACCGCTGCTGTGCTTTCGCAGCAACTCCTTGTCAACTCTGGGTTTATAATAGAATCCTTCCGTGTAGCCGGCAGAAACTATTTTCATCAGATTTTGGTAACCCTCTCGGTTTTTTGCCAGCAGAACTAAATGGCCTTGATGCTTGTCCCGTTCCGGGTCTTTGTCTGCCATAGATCTGGAGGCCGTGTAAACTTCACAACCGATGATGGGCTTAATGCCCTGCTTTTTGGCTTCTTTATAGAAGTCGATGACACCGAACATGACCCCGTGATCCGTTATGGCCAGGGAATCCATGCCCAGTTCCTTGGCTCTGGCCACCAGCGCTTTAATGCCGGCAGCACCGTCCAAAAGACTGAATTCTGTATGAATATGTAAATGGGTAAAACTCATTCTCTTCTCCGTAATACGATTTCTTCACTGCGTCAATTTTATAGCATCAAACCTCAAATTGCAACCCGCCATAAAGCCCTAAAATATAGGTAATAATTTACCCAAATCATGAAAATTAGGCCTATGATCGGGTTAACTATAGGTCTCAATTGACGGCAATCATTAAAGTCTGACCTATGGCCGAGATAAATCTAGGTCTCAATTGACGGCAATCATTAAAATCTGACCTATGGCCGGGCAAATGTGGAGGTGATTCCGGTCAGACCCGGATATTGCACTATATTGCAATGGTAACTGCCCGCTAACCCACGGGCAAATAAATACCAACCTGTCCGACTATGGAGTATTCGAGAAGAAGCATCCACTAAACAAAAAATTCGCCAGAGCTGCTAGCGGTAGAAATCTACAAATCGAGGATTTGTGATTTCCTTGCATAAGTTCACCATCAATTTGTTTCACAAATTAGGTGAGCTGATATGTTTGAGCGAAGCGAGTTAGCAGCTCTAATTTTTTGTGTGTGGCTTATGACTTTTGCTTCTTCAAATACGTAATGGGAGGGCAGGTTGGTATTTATTTGCTCGTGGGTTAGCGGGCTTTAACTCAATTTCTTTAATTCAGATTCTTATTCTGCAATAATGGATAGGCTTCCCCAGCAAACGGAAGCGATTTTCATACTGGGTCGTGATATGCCGTGCCGACAAGTCACTGCGATGCAAATCTTCAGTGTATTCCTCCACAGCCAGCCCCACTGCCTCACACTCTTCCAATGTAAATTCAAAGAGCTCCTTGCTGTCCGTCTTAAATTCAATAAAGCCATCCGGTTTCAGCGCCCGCTGATAACCCTTCAAATAATCCCGATGGGTGAGTCGACGCTTAGCGTGACGAACCTTGGGCCAGGGATCGCTGAAGTTAAGGTAGATGCCGGATAGTTCATTCTCGGCGAAGAAGCTCTCTACACTCAAAATAAATTCAGGGATAAACAAGACGTTATTAAGATCTTTGTCCCGGATGAGCTCCATAGCCCGGAGCACTACACTGCTCCTCCCTTCGGCCCCAAGATAAAAGCTGTCTGGATTGGCTTCGCCTAATGCTGCGAGAAAATGTCCCCTGCCGCAACCTGCTTCCAAGTAAATCCCACCATTGAAGCTTTCATTTCTCTCCTTCAGGAAATCCGGCCACCGGCCTCGAAGTTCCAAACCGTTTTTCACTTGTAAATATTCCAAGGCCGCAAGCCTTTGCTCTTCATTTTTCACCTTACGCTGACGCATAATCTCTTACCTATATCCTCCATCTCTTCCAACGTATATGCTGTATATTCGGCGGTGTTATCCAAAATATTGCCCGGGTTATGAAAACGCTGCAAGTACCATGTGGGTGCTCCCGGGTGCTCTGCAATCATTCGCTCAATGTCCTTCTCCGATAGCAGCTCCCTGCATACCGTGGTGCGAAATTCGCAAGGAAATTTATTCATCCGGAAAGCATCTATCAGTATTTCCGCGCTTTTCATTATATCATTGAGGTTTACCGGATGCCGAACAATCTGTTGATATTTATCTCCAGGCCCCTTAATGTCCATGGCCACATAGTCCACCAGTCCCTTTGCAAGCAGTTTTTTCAACATATCCGGATTCGTACCGTTGGTGTCCAGCTTAACTGACAAACCCAGGTTCTCTATTTCCGCCATTAGTTCAGGCAATCCCTTATTGATAGTGGGCTCCCCGCCGGAGATGCATACACCATCCAGAAAACGTTTCCGCTTTCTCAAAAAAGCCATAAGCTCTCCCAAGTCAATTCCATCTGTATCGGCCACAGCAGCTTCCATCCTCTTAGTATCGAGCGTAGTGGCTTCAGGTTTTTCTTGCTGCGTGCACAGGAACTCTGGGTTATGGCAATAGCCGCACCTAA
>CAYLVS010000200.1:0-3571 GCA_964387185.1 uncultured Oscillospiraceae bacterium
CGTTCTCTTCGTTATAGGCTTGCTGGATTTCCCTCCGGCGCTTGGTCTCACTGATGGCTTTTTCCATGGCGCCGCTGATTCGATCCGCGTACATGATGACTCTGCCCTCGACGTTTCTCGCCGCTCTGCCACAGGTCTGAATGAGGGAGGTCTCTGTACGTAGGAAGCCTTCTTTGTCGGCATCCAGTATTGCCACCAGGGAGACTTCCGGCAGGTCGAGCCCTTCACGCAGAAGATTGATACCCACCAGCACGTCGAATAACCCAAGGCGCAGATCGCGAATGATTTCCATGCGCTCCAGAGTCTCCACTTCTGAATGGAGGTAGCGGACTTTAATTCCAATATTTTTTAGATAGTCGGTAAGGCTTTCCGACATTTTCTTTGTAAGAGTGGTAACAAGAACTCTTTCTTTTCTTGCCACTACTTTGTTGATTTCTCCGATGAGATCGTCTATTTGCCCTTCTGTCGGCTTCACAGTTATCTCCGGATCCAACAAACCCGTTGGGCGAATGATCTGCTGAGCTACTACTCCACCGCTTTTCTCCTTTTCATAGTCTGCCGGAGTCGCGCTGACGTATACAATCTGGTTGACCTTTGACTCGAACTCCGCAAAGGAAAGAGGACGGTTGTCCAACGCCGAGGGCAACCGAAAACCGTAGTCCACCAGATTGCTCTTTCTTGAGCGGTCCCCTGCCCACATTCCCCGAAGCTGTGGAAGCATCGCGTGGGATTCATCCACAATGATCAGGAAATCGTCTGGAAAGTAATCGATGAGGGTATAAGGCCGGGTGCCCGGCGCAAGGCCGCTAATATGGCGGGCGTAGTTCTCGATTCCCTTACAACTACCCACCTCACGGAGCAGCTCCAGATCGTACCTTGTTCTCTGTTCGAGCCTCTGAGCTTCTACCAGTTTTCCCTGTTCCTTAAACGATTTAAGCCGCTCAGCCAATTCCGCCTCGATGCTCAGGATAGCCCTATCCATGTTTTCCTTGGAGGTGACGTAGTGGGATGCGGGAAAAACGGAAACGTGATTTCGTAGTCCGATAATTTCTCCGGTGAGAGGATTCAGCTCTTTGATCTGCTCTACTTCGTCTCCGAATAGCTCGACCCTTACCGCGTGCTCAGCACCTGCGGGATAGATGTCTATCACATCGCCTCTGACTCGAAATGTTCCTCTGGTGAAGTTGAGATCGTTTCTTGTGTATTGGATATCCACCAGCTTGCGGAGCATTTCATTCCTGTCTTTTTCCATTCCCGGCCGGATGGATAAGACCTGGTTTTCATAATCAATGGGGCTTCCCAGCCCGTAAATGCAGGATACGCTGGCAACGATTATTACATCGCGTCTTTCTGTCAGGGAAGCAGTTGCCGAATGTCGCAGTTTGTCGATCTCATCATTGATGTCCGAATCCTTCTCTATATAGGTGTCTGTAGTCGGGACGTATGCTTCCGGCTGGTAATAGTCATAATAGCTGACGAAGTATTCTACAGCGTTTTCGGGAAAAAACTCTTTGAATTCTCCGCAGAGCTGTGCCGCCAGGGTCTTATTGTGAGAAATTATCAGTGTGGGTTTTTGGACCTGCTCAATGACATTGGCCATCGTAAAGGTTTTCCCCGAGCCCGTTACTCCCAACAGAGTCTGATGCTTCTCTCCCCTATTGATCCCTTGAACCAGTTGCCTCACCGCTTGGGGCTGGTCGCCGGTCAATTTATAATCCGATACGATTTTGAACATTGTTTATCACTTCCATCCTGTAGCTTCTGCCATTGCTATTATTCCCGTTCACACATATGTACGCTATTTTTCTGGATACAGTGTAGCGTATTCTTTTAAGTATGTCAAACATACGTTCTGCTCAATGAAAAAATCCCCCTTGAAATGCTGTATTAGTTGCTATATAATTGCTTTGACTATTTAGTACGCTGAAGTATTTTGTTTATCACGAGCAGGCTTGTCGTTTCCTATTAATTGTGATAGTTAACAGTGTAATAGAGTGCTGTTCTTCAGTGATACTGCAAGGTGTAGTGTCACTTCTCTTCTTATACTGACAGGAGGTATTTACTTGAAAAAAACAGGCGCCACGTACAAGCAAGGAAGCAAAATCAAGAGCCTTTTTAATACAGTCAATAAGGTGAACAACGTAGTAAAATCAGGTATCGATAAAGTCCCGGGTATCGCTTCCAATGGATATTCTTCATCAAAAGAGCTGGGATCAGAGCTGGAAAAAGATTTTGTTGCGACCATGTCAAAACACCTTGTGGAAAACAACTATATCGATAACGAGCTATACAACAAATATGATGTAAAAAGAGGACTCCGAAATGCCAACGGCACAGGTGTTGTCGTTGGGCTTACAAAGGTTGGAGACGTCGTAGGATATACCACCAATGAAAAAAATGAGAAAGTACCTGCAGAAGGCAAGTTGTATTACCGAGGAGTGGACATTCATGATCTGGTCAGCAACGTAGTCAGGGAAAATCGTTTCGGCTACGAAGAAGCAAGCTATCTTCTTCTTTTTGGAGAATTGCCCAGCCAAAATCGGCTGGATGCTTACCGTAGCGCACTGGGTGCACGTCGTGGGCTTCCCCCGGGTTTTCCCAGAGACATGATCTTAGTTGCTCCCAGCAGCAACGTGATGAACAAGCTGGCAAGAAGCGTCCTGGCTCTCTATTCCTATGATGATGATCCGGACAACCTGTCAATTCCAAATGTGCTGAGACAGTCCATCGACTTGATCGGCTACTTTCCCTCTTTGATTGCTTACGGCTTTCAGGCAAAGCGTTCTCACTACAATAACGAAAGCCTTCATCTCCATTATCCCGATCCGGAGAAAAGCACTGCGGAAAATATCCTCCGGATGATTCGCCCTACCGGCGAGTATACAGATATTGAGGCGAAATCGCTGGATTTGAGCATGATTCTTCATGCCGAACACGGAGGCGGAAACAACTCCTCCTTTGTTACGAATGTGGTTACCTCTACCGGGACGGATACATATTCCGCAATCGCAGCCGCTGTCGGTTCTCTGAAAGGGCCCAAGCACGGAGGTGCCAACGTAGAAGTAATCGGTATGATAAATGATCTGAAAGCCAATGTAAAGGATATTACCAATTATAAAGAAGTAGAAAAATACCTGATCAAGTTGATGAAGGGTGAGGCCTTTGATGGTTCCGGGCTAATTTACGGTCTCGGACATGCAGTTTACACCCTGTCGGACCCCCGGGCCGTTCTTCTAAAGAAAATGGCACAAAAATTAGCAGAAGAGCAAGGGCTTATCGATGATTTCATGCTCTATGATTTTATTGAAAAAAAAGGGTCCAAAATCTTCAGGGAGATGAAAGGAATCGACAAACCGATTCCGGCCAATGTTGACCTCTATTCCGGATTCGTCTACAGCGCTTTAAACATTCCGCTTGATATTGCCACACCGGTATTTGCCGCTTCCCGAATCTCCGGTTGGTGTGCGCACCGAATTGAAGAGATTGTAGCCGGAAGCAAGATCGTACGCCCGGCTTATATCAACGCAGAGCCAAAGCATCCCTATGTGCCCATTGCAGAACGGTAGTAACG
>CAYLVS010000201.1:0-3566 GCA_964387185.1 uncultured Oscillospiraceae bacterium
AATACAAATGGATTCGTCAATCACATGTACTTGCTTTTTCTCACCCTGTATAGCGTTCACCGCACAATGTCTGGCACATACTCCGCAACCGTTACATACCTCGGGATCAATATAAAATACGGATAAAGCCCGACAGACACCAGCCGGGCAGCGGTGCCCGCTGATATGTTCCAGATACTCATCACGAAAATAACGCAATGTCGACAGAACCGGGTTAGGAGCGGTTCTTCCCAATGCGCAAAGGGAGGCCTGCTGCATGGTGATACTGATATCCTCCAGCAGATCCAGATCACCGCTGGACCCTTGCCCTTCACAAATTCGGGTCAATATTTCCAGCAGGGCGCGGATCCCTTCCCGACAGGGCGTGCATTTGCCACAAGATTCACCCGCCAGGAAATTGACATAATAGCGGGCCACCTCCACCATACAGGTATGATCATCCATAACGATCAGACCGCCTGACCCCATCATCGAACCTGCTTCCGTCAAACTATCAAAATCGATCGGCAAATCAAGCAGCGCAGCAGGTATGCAGCCTCCCGAGGGTCCTCCAGTCTGCACTGCTTTAAAGCTGCGTTTTTTTAAAACCCCGCCGCCGATTTCATAGATGATTTCCCGTAAGGTTGTACCCATGGGGACTTCTACCAGACCGGTATTGACAACTTTCCCGACCAGGGAAAAAACCTTGGTGCCCTTGCTGTTGGATGTGCCTATGGCGGCAAAGGATTCAGCCCCGTGTAAAACAATGACGGGAACGTTGGCCCAGGTTTCCACGTTGTTTATGACCGTGGGCTTGCCCCACAATCCTTTTTCGGTCGGAAAAACATATTTGTCGCGGGGCTCTCCAACCCGTCCTTCGATAGATGCAATCAGGGCGGTTTCCTCACCACAAACAAAAGCACCTCCGCCCCTTACCAAATCAATATCGAAGGCAAAGCCGGTATTCAGGATGTTGCTGCCCAGATAACCGCGCTGGCGGGCATCATCCACCGCCTGGTGCAGATACTGCACGGCCAGGTCATATTCGTCACGCACGTAAATATAACCGTGTGAAGCCCCAACTGCATATGCTCCCAGAATCATTCCTTCAATGACCGTATGCGGATCGCCTTCCATAATGCTGCGATCCATAAAAGCACCAGGATCTCCCTCATCACCGTTGCAGATGATGTATTTGCTATTCCCGGAGACATTCCGGCAGGCCTGCCACTTCTGACCGGTGGGGAACCCCCCTCCACCTCGCCCTCTAAGTCCGGATGCTTTGATTACGTCAATAACTTCCTGGCCCCCCATCCCCAGCAATGCTTTTTGCAGGGCCTGGTATCCGCCGCGTTGGACATAGTCGTCTATTTGACCGGGATCTATTTCTCCGATATTGCGTAGCGCTATCTTGTGCTGTTTACGATAAAAGTAAGTTAGATGGTGAGAAGTCAAATGTTCCTTGCTGACCGGATCACGATAAAGGAGTCGTTTGACCAGCACGCCCTCCAGCAAGGTTTTGTTAATGATTTCATCAACGTCGGCAGGAGCTACACTGCAATAGGTTATGTCTTTGGGCAGCAGCCTGACCAGCGGCCCCTTTTCACACCATCCATTGCAACCGGTCGCCTTTACTACTGGCAGCACTTGTATTTCCGGATGATCCTGCAGACTTGTTTTAAAAGCATTGAATACCTCACGTCCGCCATTGGCGGTACAGCCGGTACCACAACAAACCAATACGGTCTGCCGGTCATCACTGCCAAGATTCATCTCAGTTTGCATCGCTCTGCCCCCTATACTCCTTGATGATTCTTTCCACATCACTGCGATTGACTTTGCCGTATACCTTGCCATTTATCACCATAACCGGAGCCAGCGCGCACGCCCCCAGACAATTTACCGTTTCTACCGAAAAAAGACCGTCCGCGGTCGTTTCTCCCGGCCTGGCCTGCAGTTGCTTCTCGATCTGGTCAAGCAGGGTCTCAGAATTTTTGATATGACAAGCTGTACCGTCACAAACCCGAATCACGAACCGGCCTTTGGGGGTGAGACTGAACGCCTTGTAAAAGGAAGCCATGGCGTAGACTCGACTGACCGGAAGGCCCACATGTGCAGCGATCATGGTAATCGCCAGGCGGGGCAGATAGTTGTATTGTCTTTGCATGTCCTGCATGATGGCCAAAAGATATTCAGGTTTTCCTGCATAGGATTCGATCAGACTTTTATAAGCGCTGGCATTTTCATATTCCTTGGCATCTATTAGCATGTATTAACGCCTCCTAAAAGGGAAGAATTCTATCGGGCTGGTATTTAAGAATTCGCAGGATAAATGCAGGAGGTTTATGATGAATTGCGCAACCATAAACCTCAAACTGCATTCTCTTTTGTTAAATTAAACTCAGTTCTGTGAGTTTCTCTTCGGTGGGAATACCCTGCTCGTCCCAGCCCCTCAGACTGTAATATTCAGGCAGCATAATATCCAGTCGTACAACTTTGCCTTCGTGCGGCCCGCCTTTCATCGGTTCATTCAGCAGACGCGGCGGAAGCGTATCGTCCTTGGTGGTAAAACCTGCCTGAAGGTTAAAGAGGCGCTCCAGATTCCAGACCCGCTCACCGCTCAGCAGATACTCTTCATCACTTAGATCCAGCCCGGTGGCCGTCCGTAACTGGGCGGCAATCTCCGGTAATCCCAGGGCAAAAGTAATGAACAGACACAAACCGGAGGAATCCACAAGCGCGGTAAGATCCTGGAACAGCTTCAACAGAGCCGGCTTGCCCTCAGTCTCATCCGGATCGACCTTGACAGGAATTCCAAGCACCTCAGGTGAAGTCATATAACCACGCACATGGCATCCGCCCCGGTTGGAAGTTGCATAATTCAGTCCGATGCCCTGCTGTCCGCGCGGATCATAGGCAGGCATTTCCTGCTTTTTGGCCGTCATTGAATATTCCGGATAACCGTACTTCTCTGCCAGTCGATATGATCCTTCTGCTAGTTCATTTCCGAATCCTTCCCGGAAAGCTGTTTTGCTCACCAGATCGACCAACATGGCGGCGTCGCCCCAGCGCAGATCAGCTGTTGAACGCGGGATAATGCCTTTTTCCACCAATTCGATGGCACAGGAAATGGTGCCTCCCAGCGTGATCGGATCCAGTCCCAGTTCGTTGCAAAGGAAATTGGCCTTGCAGATAGCTTCGAAATCATCAATGGCAAGATTGGCTCCAAACGTCCAGGTCGCTTCGTATTCCGGTCCTTCGCCTGCACTCTTGAAAGGACCTTTGGGAATATCGGTGACCCTTCCGCAACCGATCGTGCAACCGAAGCATCCCTTGTTTCTGACCAGATATTTTTCGGCTTGATATTCTCCGGATATTTTTTCAGCAGTCGGGAAAACAGCCGCTTCACTGAAATTCTTGACCGGCAGTCCTCCGTGCTCATTGAGGATATTAACCAGGATATTGGTGCCGTATGCTGCCAGTCCCTGTCCGCTAACCGGATGTTCTCTCAATTTTGTACGAGCATCCAGGGCTGCTTCCATAAAGGCCTTGGGATCTTCCACCACAATTCCCTGGCTGCCTTTCAC
>CAYLVS010000202.1:0-3565 GCA_964387185.1 uncultured Oscillospiraceae bacterium
TTTAATACTCCTTTTGGCTTGCGTCCATACCTGCGGCGAAAGTCAAAACATATACTTTGCGGGCACCCGCCGCCTTCAGCGCTTGGCTGCAGGCCTCCGTAGTGCTTCCTGTGGTGAACACATCATCTACCAGCAGAACCGTTTTGTCGTATATTGTAGTTTGTACCCATTTTGCCACTGTGAAAACACCTTGTACATTTTTCTTACGCTCCTCAGCGCTGAGTCCGCTCATGGGCGTTGTATCACACATGCGAATCAACAAGCGGGGGAAATAGGGTTTGCCTAAACGCCCTGCAATATGTTTTGCAAGGAGCCCGGCCTGATTATATCCTCTCCGCCTTTCCTTGCTTTTATGCATGGGTACGGGGACCACTAAATCCGGTTCCAATCCCTCTGCATCTATCCTTTCATGCATGAGCTCGGCTAAATAGTCGGCGAGATAACCCTTATCCTTGTATTTGAGATGATGAATCAGCTCTCTTTCTGCTATTCCGTAATGGACACAAGTATATCCTTTGTCAAATTTTCTGTGTTCCTTCGTACATTCACCGCAAGTGCCCATTTCGGTCTGTACGGACATGGGTTTGCCACAGCTCTCACAAGTTGTTTTATTGGCCCAGCGGATGCTTCTGACACAGAACGGACACAGGGAGTAAGGAAAGCGGTCGTCGATGGGTCTGCCGCAGTTAATGCAGTAAATATTCGAAGGATAAACCAGGTCCAGAAGAGAAGACCACAGTTCTTTCATCACAGCAGAAACTCCTTCAGTTTGGGCTTAAGACCGGAATATCGCTCCGTGATCCTGTTGTTGTCCACCATTGCCCGCATCTTATCTTCCGATCCTACCAGAATAACGGCATCCTTTGCACGGGTCACGGCCGTGTACAGCAGATTGCGGGTAGCCAGTACCGGCGGAAACCAGGATATGGGCATGATAATTACCGGAAATTCACTGCCTTGGCTTTTGTGAACCGTTACCGCGTAGGCCAGCTCCAGCTCATCTAAATTGGTGGCATCGTACTTTACATACTTATTGTCCTCATAGACGACTGTGATTTCGTTGAATTCATTATCTATGGTATGGATGAAACCGCTATCCCCGTTAAAAACGCCCTGACCGTCACTGAAATCATCAAACCGCTTCCATTCCAGCTGATAGTTGTTCTTGATCTGCATGACCTTATCCCCTTCGCGGAATAACCGGTCACCATGTCGCTTTTCCTTTACATGGGAAGCCGGGGGGTTGAGGATTTGCTGTAGTTCTTTATTGAGATTGGTGCAGCCCAGCAGCCCTTTGCGCACCGGTGTGAGGATTTGCAAGTCTCTCAGTGGATCGCAGTTTTCGAAATAGGCCGGTAGGCGTCTGGTGCACAGGTCTTTGATTGTAGACAGCATATCTTTTTCGCCCTTGCGGTGCAGCAGGAAGAAGTCCTTGTCCTTCTCATTGCTGTCCGGGTACTCTCCCTTGTTGATCTTATGGGCATTGACCACTATGAGGCTTTCTTTGGCCTGGCGAAAAATTTCGGTGAGCTTTATGGAAGAAATAACTTCGCTGTCGATAATGTCCCGGAGAACGTTACCGGCGCCCACTGACGGCAGCTGGTCCGCATCTCCCACGATGACTAAACGGGTCCCTGCGGAGATGGCTTCCAACAGCCCCCGCATCAACAGGATGTCAATCATGGAAGCCTCATCGATGATCACCGCGTCAAATTCCAAGGGTGACTCTTCATTCTTTCCGAAGCGCATGCTGTCGTCTCCTTCGGAATAATAGTATTCCAACAGGCGATGGATGGTAGATGCGTTGTGACCGGATGTTTCCGTGATCCTCTTTGCTGCTCGTCCCGTAGGCGCAGCGATTGCTGTAGCGAACCCGCTATGTTGAAATATCGTCATGATCGTATTGATAATAGTGGTTTTTCCCGTTCCCGGCCCGCCGGTAATAACGGCCACTCCGCTACCCATAGATATTTTCACCGCATGTTTTTGGTTCTCCGACAGTTCAATTCCTGTCTGTCTCTCAGTGATATTTATGAGTTCTTCGATGTTGCCCTTTGTCGGTTTCAAGTCGGCTCGGTCCAGCTCGATGAGCTTTCGGCACACCTTCTGCTCCGCCAGAAAATAGGGTACAGAGTATACGACGGCTCTTCCCTCCAGATTTTCTACCTGCAGGTCTCCTTCGAAAGCCATTTCTACGATTGTTTCATAAACTTCCTCGGCACTCACATCCAGGAGTTCCCCTGCCAGTTCGCAGAGTTGCTTTTGGGGCAGAAAGGTGTGGCCTTCATTGATATGAGCCCACAGGGTATAGCGAATACCGCTGCGGATGCGCTGGGGGTCATTTCCCGGCACGCCAAGAAGCCCCGCAATCCTGTCCGCCTTACGAAAGCCAATACCAAAGACGTCATCCACCAACTGATACGGGTTATCTTCGATGGCCTTTATGGTACCCGATCCATATACTTTGTATAGACGCATGGCATAGCCTGTGGAGATGCCGAATTGCTGAAAATAGAGTACGATCTCAGCGAACTCCTGATGGCTTCTGAATGCAGCGCTGATGGCTTCCGACTTAACCTTGCCGATACCTTCCACCTCCGAAAGCCTGTGGGGCTCTTCGGCGATGATACGCAGAGTATCTTCCCCGAATTTGTTGACCATGGCCAGAGCAGTCTTCTTTCCGATACCCTTCATGATACCGGAGCTGAGAAAGCCTTGAATTCCTTCCGTTGTTTTAGGAATCTGCTCAACGTAGGTTTCAAATGCGAACTGCTCCCCATAGGTTGGGTGGTTCTTCCATTTCCCGGTAAAGCTATATCCCCTGCCTTTATCCGGATGGTGAAGATAGCCCACTGCAGTAAACTGTTCTTGGGCTTCTTCGTCTTCAATTACGGCAATGGTATAGCCATTGCTCTCGTTATGATATATGATGTCGGAGAGGATTCCTTTTCGTTCTTCCATAATAAACCTATTTCACAAAGTAGATATTGCGGAACTTTGCCCGTATGGGATTCTTAAGGGCTTTGGCCTTCTTTAGCAGTTTGGGTTTGGTATTGAGACCGGGAAATCTGTGAGCCACGTCAACCAGCATTTTCAGCATTTCACCAACCTTTTCACCATGTACAATCCCTGCCTCGATGAGATCGTCACCGTTGATAGCCAGATCCTCCACATAGATGGGTTCCTTGTTTTTGCGGATATCGTCCAAAATGTAATAGCGGCTTTCAATGCGGTACCCCTGAGTATCGTATACCTCCCGCTGTTGTTTGCAGATGTTGCTGAGAAATTCGTAAACATCTTCTCCATTGAGATAGATAAATCTCTTTAGCGCATATTTATCTACTGCAAAGTAAAGATCCATGAGGAGATTCTGTGCCGCTTTCTGCAGCCGCGCTCTTTCTTTACTCAGGTTAAGCTCATCGATAGCCATCAGGGCTTTCCGCTTATCAAAACAGAGCAATAGCAGCGCAAGCCGCAGGTCCACATCGCATCTGGATCGATCAATATTTTGAATCAGAACAGGAAGGTCGCCATTTTCCATTTTTCCTTTCGGCGGGTAGCAATC
>CAYLVS010000203.1:0-3542 GCA_964387185.1 uncultured Oscillospiraceae bacterium
TATCCGGATCGGAAGGTGGGCTTCATTGGGGAGGAAGCGGACTCCTCCCATCTGGAGAACACTTCTACCCCAGCGGCAGATGCCCCTGGATCTATGTCCCCGCTCATATCGGCTTTTCTGTACAGATGGAGAAGTTTGGAAGATCTCGAAAGCCTGCCTGTTGACAGAATATACTTACCGGTGTTACCCCGGCTTGAGAGAGAACATGTCCAAACCATTGAAACAATGAAAGAACAGGGGTTGCAGGTATATCTGGCAGTTCCGCCGGTCACGAGAGGGGAAGCGGATGGCAGGCTGAGGGAGCAGGCTCACAGCTTGAAGGATTATGGCATCGACGGACTGCTCATCGGCAATATAGGGCATTTGGAGTTGTTGGCTGATTCCGGGCTGCCTATGCTTGGAGATTATTCCATGAATATTTACAATAGCCGGTCCGTAAAAACAGCTGCCGATCTGGGCATGAAAGGCGTTACACTGTCCCATGAGCTGACTCTTTCCCAGATGAAGAATATTCGTAATCATGGTATCCAGCTGGAGGCAACGGTTTATGGACGGGTTCCGGTCATGATCAGCGAGCATTGCCCCATCGGAAGCCAGGTTTCCCGTGATCCGGAAGGGCGAAAATGTGGCTTGTGCAATAAGGGAGACTATTTTCTCAAGGATCGGGCCGGAGCAGAATTTCCCGTTTTGGGAAATCCGGACAGCTGTAGAACCACCATCCTGAATAAGGACATATTGAGGATGCCCGAATATGTGCAGGAGCTCCGGGCAACGGGTGTAACAGTTTTTCGGCTGTATTTCTACGATGAAGATCCAAAAGAGATGAAGAGGGTTGCAAAATTTTTTCGTTCGGATGGAAGGGGTTAGGAGGGAAGATGGAGTATTTTAAATACGGCCATGCCGAAACAGAATACCTGATTAAAAAGGATAAAAAGCTGGGGGAAGCAATACAGCGAATCGGGAAGATTCAAAGGGAAGTGACGCCGGATCTGTTTACTGCATTAATCAGCAGTATTGTGGGCCAGCAGATATCCAGTAAAGCGGCAGATACTGTCTGGGCCAGGCTCTGCAATTTGGCAGTTGAAATAGCGCCGGCTTCAATGGCAGAGATTGCTGTGGAGGACATTCAAAAATGCGGAATGAGCCTACGAAAGGCGACCTATATCAAGGGAATTACCGATGCGGTCATCAACGGGCAGCTGGATGTGGAGGAGCTAAAATCCTTATCCGACGAAGAAGTGATTAAAAGGTTGACCGCTTTTCACGGTGTTGGTGTGTGGACCGCCGAAATGCTGATGATTTTTTCTATGGAGAGGCCCGATGTGGTCAGTTGGAACGATCTGGCCATCCGCCGTGGGATGAGCAGGCTCTACCGGCACAAAGATCTGACAAGAGAACAGTTTCAACGCTATAAAAAGAGATATTCACCCTACGGTTCCGTGGCATCCTTGTATCTTTGGGCAATTTCTTCAGAGTAACGAGGGAAACGTCTTGCAAATAACTAGGTCAGGGGGCCGGAGATGCAGGGATTGCGATGGATACTCTTGTTCCGATCTCTTGCCGGCTTAAAACCTCTAAGCGTCCGCCGTGACGCTCTGCAATCCACTTAGCGATGGAAAGGCCAAGCCCGCTGCCTCCCGTGGCCCTTGCTCTGGATTGATCCGTTCGGTAGAAGCGGTCGAAAATCTGAGGAACTGCATCCGGTGGGATGCCGATTCCTTCGTCCTGTACCGTGATCAGAGCTTCCTTTTCTTTCGCTGATACAGTCAATGTTATGTTGCCGCCTACATTGGTGTATTTAATGGCATTGTCTATGAGGATTCGTAAAGCTTGTTTGATGAGGCCCTTATCCGCATAGACAGAGATATTTTCGATATGAGAATCGTATTCATGCCCTCCGTCAATCATCCGGGACTCCCGTAGCACTTCGTCGGCCAATTGGGCCAGATCGAATTCCTCCGGCTGCAGGCTCATGGTATTGTTATCCCCGCGAGCAAGGAAGAGCAGCTGCTCCACCAAGTCCTTCATATTGGAAGCTTCATCCTTGATGGCGGAAACCCCTTCCTCTAATGTTTTTTCATCCTTTTTCCCCCACCGGTCCAAAAGATTGGCGTAACCTTCAATGACAGCGATGGGCGTTCTAAGCTCGTGAGATGCATCGGAAACGAAGCGGATTTGGGATTGGTAGGTCTCATTGATTCGGTCGAGGAGGCTGTTGATGGCCTCAGCGAGATTTTTCAGCTCCGCCTCTGTTTCCTCAACAGGAATGCGGGTATCCAGCTTAGCGGCGTTGATGGAATCCAGGGTATCCGCCAGATTCTCCATTTTCTGCGGGGAAGAACCCGCGGTATTCATATTAAGGTTTTGGGCGGCCTCTGTCAGAATGCTGATAGGCCTGAGGGTCGTACGAATCAGCCGGGCCCCGGGATAAATGCTGGTCAGGAGCAGTATCAATTCGGCGATCAACAAAATGGCCATGAGATGCTTGACCTGACGGACTTCATCCCCCATCTCCAACGACACGGAGTAGGTTGTCGCTCCTTGTGAAAACTCATACCGATAAAGCAAACCGTTCAAGCGCAGGAAAAAGCTATCACCGTCTTTTTCAGGCAGGTGAAAGCTTCTGGCGCCTTCGAGCTCTACATGAAAGAAATTGTTTTTTGAGGCTCCGGGAAAACGGAAACCTTCAGGCTCTGCATTGTGCCGGTCAATATGAAATCCTGCCGTCTCCAGCCATTGGAATGCATCGGAACCCGGATCAGAGGATTGCCTTATGGTTGTAACGACAGAAGTTAAATCTCTTTCTGCACGGATAACGGTTTGGATTCCCGCAGTAAATAGAATAACAGAATTTAAAACTAAAAAAATACACAACAAGCGTAAAAGTAGCTTGGAGTTTAATTTATAAACGAGGGATGCATTCACCCTTTTTGTTTTTGACTCTTGCCCTTTGCCGGTTTCTCTACTGCTCATCCTTGATCACGTATCCTACTCCGCGAATGGTATGAATCAACTTAACATCAAATGCCTCATCAATTTTGCTTCTCAGAAATCGTATGTATACATCTACCGCATTGGTTTCTCCACCGAAGTCATAGTCCCAAACCTTATCCATTAAAGTGTCCCGAGACAAAACAATGCCTTTGTTTTTCAAAAGATAATGTAGCAGGTCAAATTCACGTTTGGTCAACTCCACGGTCGTGCCGTTCACAGTGACCGCGTGGCGTGCAACATCCAGCTGAAGACCGCAGGCGGAAAGTACCTGCGATTCCGTAACAGTTGCTTTTTTCCGAAGAGCGGTGCGGATTCTGGCCAGCAGCTCTTCTATGGCAAAGGGTTTCGTGAGATAGTCATCTGCCCCGCGGTCCAGGCCGGCTACTTTGTCTTCGATACTATCGCGAGCTGTGAGCATGATAACAGGGATGGAAGACTTGCGACGAATCCGTCGAAGCACCTCCATCCCGCTGAGTTCAGGAAGCATGATATCCAGAAGTACAAGATCGAATTCACCGCTTTCGGCTAGAGTGAGTCCGCTTCTGCCG
>CAYLVS010000204.1:0-1303 GCA_964387185.1 uncultured Oscillospiraceae bacterium
AAAGTACCCATCTTAACGGCTTTTGCCATATCTTTCGCATACCAAGCACTTGCTGCAACATCAGTCACTGTGCTGATATCCGCTACCGATGCAGAAGCAAAAGCTCTGTTTACTACGGCAGCCATCTCGGCCCGAGTCAGTGGATTGTCTGCCTTTATCAGCAGCCGGTCCCCTTCTTCGTAGCCTTTGAGCAGCTGGTTTTCTACCGCTTTATTCAAGGCTGCTGTGGACCAGTTGTCCGGCATGTCCGAAAACGCCGGGCTTTGCGCTGTGTCACCGAAAGCCATTCCTACGGATCCCAGCACCAAAGTAAGGCTCAAGATAATCGCTAATACTTTTCTACCCATAATTGAAGTCCCCTTTCACTGTTTCCGACCCTGACTCTAATGGTGAGCTCAAATCGGCTTATCCTTATCAGTATTTCACGTGTGCGTCTTTTGACATTGTATGCCTCGCGACGCATTCATCAGGTCTTTTATGTTTCGAGCCATGTCCACTATATTTTACCATTATGGGAAAGCGAATACAAGCAATTACGCCAACAAACCCAACAATTCCGCATTTAATCAGCCTTTTTTACATATTGTGTTCATGCAATGAGATTACAGCCCGTGCTTTGCCAACTTCCGCACCACAGTTGGCTGGCTGATGGCAAGGGCCTTTGCAATTTCCCGGGTTGTCTTATACTTCACCTGTGCGTCGGAAAGGATTTGCTTTTCCACGGCATCCAGGGTGTCTTGCAGGCTTGTACTCTGTGAAATGCTGATTTCACCAGGGCTTCTGGCATTTTCCGCAATATAACCGGGCAGGTTTTCTAAACCTATTACACTCCCCTTAGTGGTGATTACCAGCCTTTCAATGATATTCTCCAGCTCTCTCACGTTGCCTGGCCATCTGTATTTCAAGAGAATGGACATGGCTGCGGTATCCATGGTCTTTTTCTCGTTGAACTTTTTGTTGTTCTCCTGCAAAAAGGCTCGAATCATCGGGACGATGTCCTCAGGCCGGTCCCGGAGTGCCGGAACTGTAATCGGTACCACATTGAGCCGGTAGAAGAGATCCTCCCGGAAGCGACCTTCATTGACCATCTGCTCTAAATTCCGATTGGTTGCCGAAATGATGCGCACGTCCACAGGTATACTTTCAATCCCGCCTACCCTTTGGACGGCTTTCTCCTGAATGACCTGAAGGATCTTGACCTGCATATTTAACGGAAGCTCTGCGATTTCATCCAAGAACACAGTACCGTTTTTCGCCACTTCAAAGAGGCCTTTTTTTCCTTCTCTTCTGGAGCCGGTAAAGG
>CAYLVS010000204.1:1313-3510 GCA_964387185.1 uncultured Oscillospiraceae bacterium
ACCGAAAAGTTCAGATTCCAAGAGGTTTGCCGGGATTGCTCCGCAATTGATCTGGATGAAGGGGTGGTCTCTGCGACTGCCTTTTTCGTGAAGGAGCTTTGCAATGACGCCCTTACCGGAACCGGATTCCCCGGTGATGAGAACAGTGGTGTCCAGCGATGCAAGGCGCTCCGCCATTTGGATTACGTCAAACATAGCCGGACTGTTGGCAATAATTCCTTCATACGTATAACCCTCATTAACTCGATAATCCTGAAAGGCGCTCTGTATGCTCTCTAATTTGTTCTCCAGTTCAACCAATTCTGTGATATCATGGGATGAGGTGACGATTTTGGACAGTTGACCCTTTTCATCGAAAATTGGGGTGCCGGTGCTCAGAAGTTGTTTTCCGTCTCGGTTTTTATGGAGTATGGAGACAACTTTTTTCTCTTCAATGACCTTGCGGGCTACAGAAGGGGTGAAAATCCCCATGTTCTCAAGATAAGAGCAATGCTTGCCGATGATGTCTTCCCTTTTGATACGGTAAATTTCCTCGCCTGTCTGATTGATCCAAAGAGCGTATCCCTGCGCGTTATCAATAAAAATCGCTTCCCCTATGCTATTGAGAATGGGCAGCAGATCACTTATGTCCAGTCCGTACTGTTCCGCATTGCCGGTGTTTTTCATATCTATCCCTTTCCCATCGTTGAATTTGCATCTCTTTATGGTCATAAACCCATATAAACCTAGTTGATCAATGGTTGCATCTTAAGATTCATTATTGAATCTATTCGAGAATGTTGAAATTTAATGCGTTCGCCTTATCTACTTTTTAACAATCCTTTATTGATTCAATATTGTATCTCATTTATGTGAAAATTGCAAGGACGAGATTTTTCATTAAAATTCAGCGCCGTTTTTCAAAGGCCCAAACCCTTTGAAATGCAAGGCTTGACCAAATTCATTATTCCTTTTACCTTGTTTTTCTTTAAGTTCTTGTTAACGGCATGGTTTTTGCGTACAATAATTAGATAGAACGTTGCTCGATAGAAAAAGGACATCCCTTTTTCAATTCGAAAGCAAAATATTCAAGAGGAGGAGTTATTAATGTCAATTGATTATGCAAAGTACGTAGGCGATTTGGTAGCGAGAGCAAGGGCTGCACAAGATGCAATCGAAGGTTATTCCCAGGAGCAAATCGATGAGCTCTGTGCTGCGATTGCCTATCGGACGACCAGACCGGAATGGGCACAGCAGGCTGCAGAGATGCTGGTCGCCGAGTCCGGCATGGGCGTTGCCGCTAACAAGGTAGGAAAGATCTACACCAAGGTCAAGGGCGGCTACAGAGACATGAAGGGCCAGAAATCCGTTGGTCTTGTAGAGGTCAACGAAGAAACCGGTATTAAAAAGTATGCGCGGCCCATGGGCGTCATCGGTGCCATTATTCCCGTTACAAACGGAGAAGCAACACCTATTTTCAAATCCATCTCTGCAATCAAGGGCAGAAATGCCATTATTCTCGCCCCCCATCCTAAGGCTGCGAAAACCAATATGTTCGTAACCGATAGGATCAGAGAAACTCTGAAAATGTACGGCGCACCGGAAGACCTGGTCATCCCCATTGAGGCAGAGTACGTAAGCGTAGAGTGCTCGGGAGAACTGATGAAGCAGGTTGATTTTGTACTTGCAACAGGCGGAACACCTATGGTTCGCTCAGCCTATAGCTCCGGAACTCCCACCATTGGCGTCGGAACCGGAAACGTTGTCACCATTGTTGATGGCAGCACAGATCTGGACAAAGTTGCCGATCTGATTATTGCTTCCAAAACCTTTGACCATGCTACAAGCTGCTCCACTGAAAACAACATCATCGTTTTCGAAAGCTGCTATGACAAGTTCGTAGAAGCAATGGCTAAGAAAGGTGCTCACACCATTAAAGAAGATTCCGAAGACAAAGAAAAGATCGTCAAGACCTTATGGCCCAACACGCCGGTTGATCACGTCCTCAACCGCCACATCGTAGCCAGACCCGCTGCAGAGATTGCTGAGCTGGCCGGTGTGAAAGTTCCGGAAGGCACAAAGATGATCATGGTCGAGGAAAATCGCGACTACGGAAACGAATTCCCCCTCACAGGCGAGAAGCTTTCTCCCATTGCCGAGCTGAGAAAGGCCAAGGATTTTGAGGGCTCAAGTTGGTGATGATATTTCAGTTGTTACT
>CAYLVS010000205.1:0-3506 GCA_964387185.1 uncultured Oscillospiraceae bacterium
GCCCAGCTTGCGGTTATTAATATAGTAGCGATTCTTATCAAATTTAAAGTCGCTAGCGAGAAAAATAACGCGCAGGCCGCCGCCCGAGGGAGATTTCTCCATATAGCACCCGTCGAACGCCTTGATGGTATCCTCAGCCCAGGGCTCCAGCAAACCGTTTTCGCTAAAACAGTTGTCCAGATCGAGAAAATGGATGGCCCCGCCGACTAAAAAACCAATTCCATCATAACTGCCCCCTGCTGCTGTGGCGGTCTCATAATCCCGGAACCTATCCGGCCGGTTGGTTTTGGCCCTTCTGCCGGTCACCGGGTCATAAGGGACTTTGGTTTTTCTGCCGTTTTGTTGTTCGTATCTCCAACAGCAGAAGAGCTTCTCACTTTTAATCCGCTGCGGCAGGTTATCATATGGCGTCAAACGCTCACCCTCTCCCCGGTTGTTATCCTTGCTGTTAGTCTTTAAACATTGATTCATGGTCTTGTTCATTGTTACAATCGCTGCATATGAATCCGCCGTAAATGGAATCCCGCTCGGCGCATTCGATAATTGTCCCGATAATCTCTACCACATCCACTTTCGTGTCCATCCCGCAGATGACACATTCGATGTTAATCTTCATCCCCGCACCTCCCTTCACCTAAAGATCGGTCACCCAGCGCCGCCAACTGTTCACATAAGCGGTCATAGTTGACCAAGGCTTTGTTGCCGATAAAAATGACTGGCAATCGGCCGGCCTTCAGCATCAGGCGCAGGGCGTGTTCAGGAAGAAGCCCTGTTGCCGCTATTTCTCTGATGGTCATCATCTTGGGTTGCTTTGCTTCCATGAAATTCCCTCCTTCTGTGAGATTCTATAATATATAATACAACATAAAGTGAGAAAAGTAAATGATAAGTCTCACATATCGTTACCAAAAAGGGAAATACGATTTGCCTTAATCTAACACAAAGTTAATATTTACTTGACGATTGTTAACGTTAAGTGATAATATAACCATACGAGGTGATAAAAATGTTTGCAGGCAGACTCAAAGAACTCCGCATCGAAAAGGGCATGACCCAGGTACAGCTTGCCGAAGTCCTGGGTGTGTCCAAAGGGACGATCGCCATGTGGGAGACCGGCAAAAGGCAACCGAACTTTGAAACCTTACATGAGCTTTCGGATATATTTGACAAGCGGATCGACTATATACTGGGGTATTCAAATGACGCTTCCTCTCCGCAATCAACTGAGGAGGAGATTGAACAGATGGGCGTGTGGGCAGCGGAGGAAAGCTTCCAGGAGACCGTCACCGCCTTTCTTCAGCTCGATGCATACGGGAAGGACGCGGTCGAAAGCCTTATCCGGGCTGAATTGATGCGCTGTCGGGACCAGGACACCCTTTTTTCCGCCAGCAACTTTTCCGTGGTCATTCGCCTGAAGAGGGAAGGCAAGAGCGATCCCGAGGGTAAGGGAGATAACTGTATTACGGGCAGCCTAGCCCGAGAGCTTTAAAATATTGGGGAGTCTACAAAGAAACCGTCTTTAGAGCATACTCATTTGCTCCATAGGCGGTTTCTGCTTGTCTGGATACCGAATTCCACTGATGCTTGCCTATCGGGTGGGGAGACTGCGCGATAGGATTGTCCCCCGCAGCCATGATTTGAAACCTTGGAGTTCTTTTATATCAGTTAGGATTTAATAGTATTACATAGAGCCTATTTTCAATAAATATGCATATCCGCTCTGTTTAGTCTGATATTTTCTATCCAATTTCTCACATGCTATATCTACGGCGGTTGATGAAATTTTGCTTAATAATTGAGCAATTACCAGACTCGTAGGCATGGTAAATAAATTCACAACTAATTCAGGTATATTTTTTGTATTATCAAATAATCTTGAATACCACGGTTTTGAAGGGGTACTCAAATACTCTTTTAATTCTTCTAAATCTGGGTAAACTTTTGTCTCTACTAAAAACTTAGCTTCGTTTTGAACATCTTCCAATTCCATCCCAGAGTGAAGTGCACCATTCAGGTCGCTTGAAAGTCTCAACATAGACAACCTAAATGGTTTAATATATTCCTTAAACTCATGGCGAAACTCAACAATCTGTTCAGGTGTGAGGGATTTCAAGTTTGGTAATGCTAGTTTTACACTTTCAAGAGCTAGTATCGTTGCCAATAATTTAGCATTTGACTTTACATCTGCATTACCCAAGGAAGGTATAGGGAGCGCGGGGTTGTCATTAATTAGTGGGATTTGATTTCTGGTAGAAAATATTAAGGCGTTTGTAGGATAGGTGATCCAACTTGGTCCGTTTATTGACGCAGTTTCGTCTCCTGCCAATCCCATACTAAAACCCATTGGGAAAGTTGGAGTAAAATTGGGAGGAGGAGGCCCGTATATCATTTCCTCAAGTATATTGGAGACTTCCCTTGTACCATCCTCTAGCAGTCCACAACCACCGAATTGCCCTGTAAATATACAAAATTCCTTAAGATATTTATAATTTAACGCAGATACCATGCAATTTATCATATTTACTGTGTTTAAATCATGTCTTCCAAGAGACTTGCTCCTTTGTATTTGCTTTACTAACGCATCTTCATCAATACCGTCAGTGGGAATGTAAACACCAGGAAAATATATTTTATCAAAGACTAATGCCAATAAAGTAAGACTTTTCAGTGAAGTAGGTGATGGAGAGGCGTAATAGACTGCCTCAAAGCTAGTAAGGTTTGTTTCGCTATTTAGCATTAATTATTCCCCCTGGGTAATCTTGCTTCTTATGAACTTCTGCATATTGGTTATTTATTCCTCCTCTTGCCAATTTTAAAGCCTCCCAACGGAGGCTCTTATCTCACATTATCTGTTGGCAAGTTTACACAAAATCTGAAACGGTCTTTGGATCATCAACAATTTATACCATAAAAACCTACCCGGTCATACCATCCGATTCAACTTTCTCCTGTGGTATATACCGAAGGCTTTTTACGTTTTGCCTTCAGGGGGAGGAAGGGCAATGAACCCACCACAAAAAGAAAAAACCATGAAAATGGGTCGGGATGACCTAACTGTGCAGAAAGAAGTGAGGGGAATCATGACCCAGGAGCAGTTTGAACGGGAAAAATCCTATCGCGCTGCGATATTAATCGCCAAATCCATGCTCAAAAACGGACTGATCACAGAACCTGAATTCCAAAAAATTGATAGAATAATGCTCGAGAAATATTGTCCGGTACAAGGCTGTTTGGGCTGCTAAATGAGTTGCTATGAGCGCCAGTCCAGAGGTAACATGTGGTCTGAAAGGAGGGGGCCTTTTGGAGAAGGTTATTAAAAAGATATCACCACTTACGACCGTCTTTCAAAAGAAGAAGCGGGTAGCGGCTTATGCCAGGGTATCCAGCGGCAAAGATGCCATGCTCCATTCGCTCTCCGCCCAGGTGAGCTATTACAGTGACTACATACAACGACATAATGAATGGGAATATGCAGGGGTTTATGCCGATGAAGCCCTGACCGGCAC
>CAYLVS010000206.1:0-393 GCA_964387185.1 uncultured Oscillospiraceae bacterium
CCTGATCCTATTGTATTAGTATATGTGGCCAGGAGGTCAATTTGCTCTCCACAGGATTTCAAAATATAGTCTGCCAACCCAATCCCGCAGGCGTTCCCATGAGATGCGGGTGTAATCCCCTTTACAATTATCCGACTTATTTTAGGGCCTGCAAAATTCTCAATAGGACCTTTTGTCGTGCGTCCGGTAATATTGGGGTCCATTCCCGCTCCTGAGATGTCCTTTCCAATCAATTCGATAACTAGTACATCAATTTCCTTCAACATAATTGAAGGCATTTTAGCCCGAGCGATATCAAGCAACTCCGGTTCTCTTTGATGAATCATCGGCGCCGGTACACATTCAATCATGAAGGTTTTGTCATAGCTGTTTTCTATGATTGCAACGCCGAAG
>CAYLVS010000206.1:446-1385 GCA_964387185.1 uncultured Oscillospiraceae bacterium
AATCAGATGGGGGAAATTATAAAATCCCTGTTGGTGCAGTCTAGTACAACCCTCATGCTTGCCCAGACCTATTGTCAGCATCTTGCATAATCCGCTTTCCACCGGTCCCTTAAAATCAGTATGAGGCTTTACCCGTCCAATTGGCACAATCATATCTGCCTGGCGGGCAATGCGATCAATGCAAACAGAAATTCCACTCGGGGTTTTACCAATCTCATCTACATCCATGCAGGAGAGAATCTGCATCTTCATGCTTTTCTCTGTTATTCCATAGCCTTCTAACACTTCTGACTGACCTTGCGCATTTCCACCGCCATGGCTGCCCATTGCAGGAATAATGAACGGTTCAGCACCTAAATCCCGTAGTTCCTTTCCAATAGAGTAGGTGATGCGTTCCAGGTTGCAGATTCCTCTGCTTCCAACCAGTAACGCTATACGCATACCCGGCTTTATAATCCTCCGAATTTCCGGTTTCTGAATTTCCCGGCCAATTACTTCTTCCAAGTTGTCTATGCTTTTACCGTCAAAACGTTGCTCCACCCGATACATGGGAGGTAGCACAACTTCATATGCACTCTGAGGTAAAATCCTCATTTCCATTCACCCTCCTTATTACATGAACCAAGTCATAGGTACGCGGATCAGATCCGGCAAGAAAATGAACAGGAAGAGAATTGCAATCTCTGCGGCAAGGAAAGGTAATATGGATTTTACAAGCCCACCAAAAGAAACTTCTCCAATACTGGATCCCAGATACAAAAGCGTACCCACAGGAGGAGTAAGCAATCCAAGACACAAGTTATAAACCATAAGTACTCCGAAATAGACGGGGTCAATGCCGGCAGCTATAACAACAGGGAATATGACAGGGCCAAATATTAGCAGGTTAGGAGTTAAGTCCATAACCATCCCAATAAAGAAGAAGAAAATGCTGATTAC
>CAYLVS010000206.1:1395-3485 GCA_964387185.1 uncultured Oscillospiraceae bacterium
CAATTAACAGCAGCAATTGATTATGGGCAATAGGCCCTAATAACGCTGCGAACTGATCTGGAATTTTTGCTACCGTTATAAGCCAGCCTACAGCAGTAGCGGCTCCTACAATTAGCATTACTATAGCTGTTCCTTTACAAGTCTGGACAGCGATGTCTAACATATCTCCAAGCTTGATTTCTTTATATATAATAACCGAAATAAGTAGTGCATAAACACAAGCGAAAGCACCTGCTTCTGTTGGGGTAAAGATGCCGAAACGGATCCCCCCAATTATCAGAATTGGCATAAACAATGCCGGGATAGACTCTTTTATGATAACCTTCTTCTCTTCACTAGTATATGTGACTAAGTCCTGATACTTATTCTTTTTAACGATGATCGTCCAGACAATCATCAACCCTAATCCAATTATCAAACCGGGCACGATACCCGCCATAAACATTCTTCCTATGGATACACCTACAGCCGATCCTAAAACAATCATTGGAACGGAAGGGGGTATAATTGGAGCAATCATAGCACCGGCGCAAATCAATGCAGTGGATGTCCCACGATCATAACCTTGAGCCACCATCATAGGAATCAAAATTGCGCCTAGGGCAGAAGCATCTGCTATGGGGCTCCCGGATAAACCTGCAAAAATAATGCTTGAAATAATAGCTGCGTAGCCTAATCCGCCATGTACCTTTCCTACAAGAATATTTGCGAAAGATACAATTCTGATGGAAAGCCCTCCTCTTCCCATGAGCTCACCGGCAAGCATGAAAAAAGGAATTGCCATTAGAGCAAAGCTATTGGTACCTGCAACCAACTGCTGTGCAATTATATAGGAGTTAAAGTTGCCCATGAATAGCATTAGAATCGCGCAACATATCATCAAAATAAATGCGATGGGGATACCTAACGGAAGTAGCGCAAATAAAGCAATTAAAAATACAAGTAGTTCCATTACAGCACCTCCTTCGGTTCTTCTGCTTGCTTCAATAGTTTTATAAAGCCTGAAACTGTATAACCTAACATGGAGACCATGCATACAATAAGAGCTATCGCAAGTATACCCATAGGTATCCCTGTAGCCGGCGCTGGTGTTTTATATATTACTGCGTAATATTTCAAACCGCCATAAAGCACAATTCCCAATATTGTTATTGCGACCGCTTCTCCAATCAGCATAACAACCCTTTTAGCTTTCGGCTTTAGCGCATTAATTAATAGGTCAACTCCTACATGCTTACCCTCACGGTAAGCCACTATTGCTCCCAACATACATATCCATACAAACAAAAATCTACTTAGTTCTTCCGAAGCCGGCCAACCCGTATTAAAAACATATCTCATTACTGCATTAATAAATACGAACGCTACCATAGAATACAATGCAATACCCATGAAGTAATTCAAAACCTTGTTATATACTTTTGTTGCTCTTTTATCTTGAGGCAAGGAGTTTTGATCCCCCATTTTTTTCTTTCTCCTTTGCTGTCTTTTCATTTGAGAGAGCCCCATTTGTGGAGGCTCTCTCAAAATCAACTTCTAGTTATTTCCACGCACGAATTTCAGCTTCCAATTCTTGTGTCCCCGGGTATTGCTTGTAGAACCAATCGTACACACCTGCATTGATTTGAGCATCAATCATCGCTTGCATAAATGCGGCATCGGGTTCCGTAATTTCAATTCCTTGCTCCGCAAGCCATGCTTTGTCGTCTTCATCGGCAGCTATTGACAGTTCCCAGTTCAGGTTAGCTGCATTCGCAATAGCCTCATCAACAATCGCACGGAACTCTTCGGGCAGGCCGGTATAGAACTCATCATTAACGACCCAGAGAATCGGGCTGAACATATGACGAGTTTCGAGCAAATTGCTCTGCACTTCGTAGAAGCTAGATGCCCTTACAGTTGCATAGGGATTATCCTGTCCATCTGCAACTCCCTGCTCAAGAGCAGTAAATACTTCTGTTAACGGCATGGCAATTGGATTTACACCCAGAGCTTCAAACATTTTAATGTACACAGGTGTATTAGGAACACGCAAACGAACACCTTTGAATTCTTCCATGTTAGTAATTGGCTTATTGGAAGAAACTTCA
>CAYLVS010000207.1:0-3483 GCA_964387185.1 uncultured Oscillospiraceae bacterium
CTACCTCCGATACGAAATTGGGGCGATTCCCCGGGGAATCGCCCCAATATTCACTCTTGCGTATTGAACTACCGATACTGCACTTATTGCATCGCGGTGATGCCTTCCAGCACGTAATCCATAGCCCAGATGTCTTCACGGGCGGTCATAGCTTCACCGTCCGGAACCACTACGTTGCCTGCGTTGTCCTTAAGGGGACCTACAAAGATCGGATAATTTCCGGCAACGATTTCCGCTTGAACGCTTTCTACTGCGGCTTTGGCTTCGTCGGAAACCAGATCTGTCAAAGGAGCAAGCCCGATATAGCCGTCAGCCATGGTTCCATAGTAGGATTCCGGAACATATTCACCGTCGATAATCTTTTCGATGACAGGAACCAGGTAGGCATCATGATGCCAGATAGGAGCTGTCAGGAAGGAACCGGGAGCCACCTTGCTGTTGTCGAGGTTGTAACCCACTGCATAGGCGCCTACCTTTTCTGCTGCAACCTGTGCGGCAGAGGTATCAGCATGCTGAGTCAGCACGTCACAATTCTGAGCCAGAAGGGACTCTGCTGCAGCCTGTTCCAGTGCGGCGTCTCCCCAGCTATTGATGTAGACTACGTTCATGGTCACATCGGGGTTGACGGATTTGGCACCCAAGAAGAACGAGTTGATGCCAATCAGTACTTCTGTATAAGGATACGCAGCGATGTAACCCAGTTTGTTGGTTTCCGTGGTCAATCCTGCAACGATACCGGAGAGGTATCTGGCCTCTTCCATTGCCCCGAAGTAGTTTCCGAAGTTAGTATCGTTCATCTTGTAACCGGAGAAGTGAAGGAAGGTCAAATCCGGATATTCGTTGGCCAGTTCTTCCATTCCGTCCATGTGTCCGAAGCTGGTGGCGATGATGATAGTTGCACCGTTATCGATCATGTTGATGGCGTTTGTTTTTACAGCCTGAATGTCTTCTGCTACGTTCTCCGCCCATAACACGTTAACAGAATCGCCAAACTCTTCCCGAACTGCCATTGCACCCATATGCTGCGCCTGGTTGTAACCGCCGTCGGTGACGGGTCCGATGTAGAGGAATCCGATTGTCGTTACGTCTTCTACGGGAGCCTCGCCGTTTCCATTGGGTTCTTCAGCGCCACCGCCTCCGCATCCCACCATTGCAGTCATTGCCAATGCAAGGACTAAGAAAATCGCCAAAAACTTTTTCATTTTTATCTTCTCCTTTGTTCGCTTACACATATAGTTTTACAAACTACCTGAAAGTTATGTGGTCGTCCTGAATGGACGTAATCACCGCTAAAGATTCAACCCGGTAACCCTTTTGCAGCAGCTTTTCCGCGCCGCCTTGAAATGCCTTTTCAATCACTGCACCGATGCCGCTGACTGTGGATCCCGCCTGCTTGGCCAGATTTGCCAGGGCAAGAGCAGCTTCCCCGTGAGCCAGAAAATCATCTATGATCAGCAGGTTATCGGTTCTCGTAAGATACTTTTGAGATACCGTTACTGTGGATACGGTTTTCTTCGTAAAGGACGTACATTCCGTTGCGTAGTATCCGTCGATCATGGTGCTTGGAGCCGCTTTTTTTGCAAAGACTACGGGTAAATTACCCATATGCATCGCCGTAGCGCAAGCGACGGCAATTCCCGATGACTCAATGGTCAGGATTTTGTTTACAGGAAGACCGCGAAAGCGTAGGGCAAACTCCCTGCCGATTTCCCATATCAGGGCCACATCGATTTGGTGGTTCAGAAACGAGTCCACCTTTACGATCCCCGTGCCGATCGCTTGTCCATCCTTTAAAATCCTATCTTTTAATAACTGCATATTTCCCCCGCTGTCTGCTCTCTTTAAGAACAATGTCATTATAAGACCTGTGGGCGGTTGCGTAAAGTCTTTCTCCGCAATAGTAGGTAATTTTTTGTCGAAATTTTTCTAATGTCCGTACTAGGGCGAACATTCATCAAGTTACCACCACGCGTTTTCCGCCGGCTTTTCTTTGCATTCCTGCTGATCTACATCTATTTTTTGCCATGTGGTGTGATTCTATACTATTATATGCTTCTTCCAGCCTGTTTTTCTGTTCCTTTCTCTTGCATTTCCCTCAAATCATTGTTATATTGATTTACATGTAATCTCTGTTTTTGGTGCATTTGGTGTCTGACACCTCTCGAGCCAAAGGCTAATTAGGAAGGGGTGTACAAATGGCCCAGGGTAGGCCCATCATCTCAATTCGGGATCTTGAGAAGATATATACGAGTAAAAACAGCCAGGTAAAGGCTTTGGAACATATCAACCTGGATATTTGCGAAGGTGAAGTCTTCGGTATCATAGGTTCCAGTGGTGCAGGTAAAAGCACTCTGGTTCGCTGCATGAATTTTTTAGAGCGGCCTACCAAGGGTACGGTATTTATTGATGGAAAGGACTTGTCCCAACTCACCAAAAAGGAACTTCTTACCGCACGTCAGTCCATGGGTATGATCTTTCAGCAGTTTAATCTGTTGATGCAGCGCAATTCCATCGATAACATCTGCTTTCCATTGGAAATCGTGGGCATGGAGAAAAGTAAGGCGAAAAAACGTGCCTACGAACTTTTGGAGGTAGTAGGACTATCGGATAAAGCAAAAGCCTACCCAGCCCAGCTCTCCGGCGGCCAGAAGCAGAGAGTGGCCATTGCCAGAGCTCTCGCAACAAATCCCAAGGTCCTGCTCTGCGATGAAGCTACCAGCGCCCTGGATCCGGCAACCACTCATTCTATCCTCGCACTGCTGAAGCAGATCAACAAAGATATGGGGCTTACCATCGTGGTCATCACCCATGAAATGAGCGTCATTGAGGAAATTTGCCAAAGAATCGCAATCATCGATGAGAGCCGAATTGTAGAGATGGGAAATGTCATCGACATCTTTACCAACCCCAGGACGCAGATTGCCAAGAGTTTCGCTTCCCCGGGAGGAGACAGGCCGGATCGAGTGATCGGCAGCCGGCTCGTTCAGATTATATTTGACGGGAACTCTTCTTACGAACCAGTTCTGGCGAAGACGATTTTAGAGTGCAAGGCACCGGTAAATATTATGTTTGCCGATACCAAAAATATAGATGGGAAAGCCTTTGGTCAGATGATCATTCAGCTTCCCGAAGATGAAATCTTATCCAATCGGGTCCTGGCCTATCTTCGCACCCAGGACATTATCGTAAAGGAGGTGGAAGAAAGTGTTTAGCAGTGAAGTAATAAGAATGATCGGTTTTGGTTTACTGGAAACACTTTATATGACTTTAGTTTCCACCGCTCTGGCCTACGTGATAGGCATGCCACTGGGAGTTGCTCTGGTGGTTTCGGAAGAGAGTTCGAACCCCTTTGTTCGTGGAATCAACTCGATTCTGGGCATCCTTGTCAACCTGCTGAGATCGGTACCCTTTCTAATCCTGCTGGTTGCCTTGATTCCCTTTACCAGATTCGTAGTGGGCACCTCCATCGGTTCCACTGCAACC
>CAYLVS010000208.1:0-3426 GCA_964387185.1 uncultured Oscillospiraceae bacterium
GTGGGCCATTAGCTCAGTCGGTCAGAGCATCCGGCTCATAACCGGCAGGTCCGGGGTTCAAGTCCCTGATGGCCCACCATTATAATTAAACATTTTTAGCTTATTGAAATATGTTCAGGATTGCTAAAGCCAGGGAATTCTCGCATGAGACCTACCGCAATTTGTCTAACAAAACTATGTTTGCCCAGGTAGCTCAGTTGGTAGAGCAGTGGACTGAAAATCCACGTGTCGCTGGTTCGATTCCGGCTCTGGGCACCATTTATAGCCGGTTGTGACGTATGTCCGATCGGTTATTTATTTTGTTTACAACCCCATTGTCCAACTGCACTTTTCATTCTAGTTTGTCTGGTGCTTACCCCACAACGCCTGATGTTAGCATGGCAATTCCTAGCTGCTTACTTGTCTTGCCCGCCCCCGGGAATTCAACCTCCGAAATACCCCCATATACTGACAACACCACAAATACAATACAACTTATCCGGATAACCGCATCACATCCCCACACATCTCATCTTGCCCCACCCTGCCGTCCACGGAATTCGCTCCTCAATTTGTCCCTACCGATTCAGACTGGTGCAACTATTCCTAAAAATTAACTATATTTTATGAAACTTTGATTTATGTATAAGATTTCTCTAATATCTCTTGATATCGTCTTTCAATCCGCATATTCTTAACTAAATTTTGAAATAATTGAATCTGTGTATAAGAAAACAGCATTTTCTTATACACAGATTCAATATTATTGTTTTTTAGTTAAGATTCCATTGGTAACAGCCAAATTGTAAGGGGGTTTTAATCATATCTTATACATAGAATTAAAATTCGTCATAAAAAGATAATGAATTACCCATCGCCCCGGAGTGATACTGATGAATAGAGTGTTACTGCAAAAATGGTTTCTGATGATTGATCTTTGGCTTACTACAGCACAAATTGCAAAAATTGTAATATAATGGTTGACAATGACGGGCTTGTGTTATATTATTTAGGAGATACGTCTGATTGTAGCTGTAGGGATAAGTGATTGAATGAGTATAAGAGAAATACTAATAGAATTAGCGTTTGTGAAGGAATCATATGAAAAAATCCTCTATCGTATTGAAAAAGAACTAGAAGAAATGCCGGAGGGTGGTCTTGGTTGCAAGCAAATCGGAAGACACGCATACTATTACCATTATACCAAGGGCAAGGATGGTAAGGTAATCCAGCGATATCTTCCAGAGGAAGAGGAAAAGCTGGCTACAACTTTAAAGCGGAAGCGCTTCATGCAATTGAGCGTCAAACGGTTGCGCATCGGTGTCAAAGCAATAGGGATCTTTCTTAAAACATTTCTTATATATGACCCTGATGAAATCCTTGCTGAGCTTCCTGCTTCATTTCGTTGCCTGGCATATAAAGCGGACAGTAACGGTGGCAATACCGATTGGGCGTATGAGAAATATGAAACAAATGAACTGTATAAAGACGGCTTAGTATATGGTACAGTTGGAGGTTTGATGGTTCGTTCTAAGTCCGAAGCTATCATTGCCGGATTGCTGGAGAGTTACGATATACCTTTTCGTTACGAAGCTGCACTGAAATTGGAGGGAAAGACTTACTATCCGGATTTTACAATAATGCGACCGAGAGATAATAATATTTTATACTGGGAGCATTTCGGTATGATGGATGATGAAGAATATGCATCAAGGGCTGAGCGCAAGCTGGCTGTTTATCGTAAGAACAGTATCTTGCCTTTGAATCAGTTGATAACAACATATGAAACAGCCAAGACACCTCTCAATGCACAGGATATTCAAAGCATCTTAAAAGCTTTTCTTCTCTAAGTACTCGTGTAGTCCAGTAAAGTTCAGTCTGTCTGCATCTGCGAAACTACTAAACCCAAATCCTTGCAGAATAATAATAAAACATTGGTTGACATACATAGAATATCAAGGTATTCTATGTATACATAGATGTTCTATGTATGGTTTCCCGTAGATTATCATTGTATGAAAGAAAGAATGATTCCACTGCAATAAATGGTATTTAACATTTTATAAACTGCATATTGCATGCGAGTTTTAACTGTTCAACTATAGGAGGTTCATAATAGGCAAAAAGTGATTAGTTGCATTAGAATGAAGATTCTAATGGTTTACTTGCAGGAAAAACGTCGAACAGAATGATCACCATGTCGATAGTTTTATGGGTAGTTGTCTGAAAATGATCGCCAAGTTGGTAGATAATTCTTTTGGGAGGTAATGGAAATGGCAATTAATAAAGGACTTATAGGTGGAAGCACACCGCTTTTACTGCTCTCTCTTCTGGAGGAGCAGGATCGATATGGTTATGAGATCATTAAAACCTTGGAAGATCGTTCGGATCAAACCTTTTCTTTCAAAGAAGGAACCTTGTATCCGGTGTTGCACAAATTGGAGAACGATGGCCACGTTCGTTCCTATTATAAAGAAAAGGACGGACGGCAGCGGCGATACTATGCCATTACGGAACGGGGAATCAAGCAACTCGGGGAAGAAAAGGTCCAATGGGAGCGCTTTTCTTTCGCCGTAAAAAGGGTGATCGGTGGTGAAGCCAATGCCTTCGCCTAAAACCCAGGAACCTATCAGCAATGTGAGACAAATGCCTTCGGCTGAAGTCCGGCAATTTATCAATAAAGTAGTAAAGAGAGTGCATTTTATTCCAGATCGTTACGACATACAGCTTGAACTTACCGCACATATTGAGGACAGCACCTTGCTTCTACAGGAGAAGGAAGCGCTGTCGCAGGAAGAAGCGGAGAAGATGGCAGTTGAACACATGGGAGACGCGGAGGAAATCGGAGTTGCTCTCAATCGCCAACACAATCCTTTAATAGGTTATTTGTGGTATTTCAGCCGTATTCCAATTGTTTTACTCTGCATCATATTGATCTTCCAATCAATACCGTTATTACTTTTGAGCGGATGGACGATCCTTTTCGATCATCCCATCCGGGATATTCCCAAGGAATCCTATGTGCGCCATGTGAAACCCAATGAGCTCATCAAGCTGGATACCAGAAGGATCCGCATTACCGATGTGATCCAAACAGAGGATGGTTCCCTGCATGTCCTTTATTCCAGCTACAATCTGAGCTTTTCGGGGCTTCACGGTTGGTCCTTCAGCGGACTTGGAACCTTTAAGGATGAGGACGGAGAAACATATTTTAATGGTGGCGGACGTGGTTCTGCCGGTATTTACAGCCGTGCCAGGCGGTCCCTTGACTATTTCCCTTTTGAAAAAGAGAAATTGATTATCGAACAGGATTATGCGGGGCGCCATTTTAAGGTGGAGATACCCTTGGGGGAGGTGACGAACAATGACTAGATTGAAAAAGGCTATTCGAAACATTCTCCTCATCGCAGTCTTGCTTTTCCTGGTAATGAAACTCAACGGGCTGTA
>CAYLVS010000209.1:0-2379 GCA_964387185.1 uncultured Oscillospiraceae bacterium
TCCTCGGACGAACCCCTTCTGGGATAATGAAATCTTTGAGCTGAATGCTTGTCTTCAGCACTACAAACTGCCAAGTCCATCCCTGATTCTCATCACAGCAGTTCTCTAAGTTTGCTGGGAAAAGATTAACTGAGGCGGCATATTGGAACTGGCGCAAACAAAAATAAACGGTCTGATGGACTTATCAAACCGTTTCTTTTTGTCAATCTGCAAAAGGAAAAATCAATAGAGTCGAAATTCGCTTTTTTCCTGCTCAAACACTTCCGGATCGAGGATGTGGGTGGTTGGAACAAAGTTCATGAACCCGCGGGTAATGACCAGGCTGTTGGTCTTGGCTCCACCCGGGAAGAAGCTGACCCCTTCCAATACGGCTTTCGAGGTGGTCATGATCGGTGTTACCGCAGTGGCGCAGAATATGAGATCATCTGCTGGCGCAAGGTCGTCCTGGGTGTAGACGTCATCCAACCTTACGCCCATCTTGATCAGGCGTTCTCTGTCCTCATCATTTTTTGGCTTCCATATTCCTTGCATTTTTCCGCCAAGAAGTTTAATTGCAGCAGCCGAAATGACACCTTCCGGAGCAGCGCCGATGCCCATGACCGCGTGCACTCCCACGCCTTTAAAGCAGCTGAACACACTCGGCATCAGGTCTCCATCCGCGATCAACCTTACCCTGGCTCCGGTGGAACGCAGCCTGGAGATCAGCTCCTCGTTGCGAGGTCGGTCCAGGACTGTGATAGTGAGTTCAGCTTTGTCCCGTCGTTTGAGCGCTTTCGCCAGACGGTTCACGTTTTCTTCAGGTGCCAGGCGAATGTCCACGTAGTCTGCGGCATCCTTGCCGACACAAAGTTTGTCCATGTAGGTGTCCGAAGCCATAATCAATCCGCCTCGAGGTGCTGCCGCCAAAACACAGACTGCGCCTGAGTTCAGATTGGCTGTTGCATTCGTGTTTTCCAAGGGGTCTACGGCGATGTCGATGTTCAGGTTGCCTTTACCCAACTTTTCTCCGATGAAAAGCATGGGGGCATCATCTCTTTCGCCTTCTCCAATTTTTATTTCACTTGCTATGCCCGGGATATGATTGAGCGCCGTTCTCATCGCCTCCACTGCTGCTGCATCAGCCAGATTCTTATCCCCATGTCCAGCCGCTCTTGCGGCAGCCATCGCCGCGTTTTCTGTCACTTCCAGTAATTGCCAGGAAAGACTTTTGTATAATTCCTTCAGATCGTTTGTATTATGCTCGTCAGCCATTACTCTCCTTTGTTAAATGACAATATTCCCAAGCTTTTCGGTCAAATAATCTTATAGTATCCTTTTTCTTTTGCCACCTCTGTCGCAGATAAGTTATTTACTATTTCCATTATACTTGCATCGTTTATGATAAACACAAATACCGGCGTGAATTCCGAAAAAAATAGAAATAATATTGGAGATCGATATAAAAGGTCATTATGGATTACATAAAAACAAATAAAGAAGCTTGGGAAGAAGCGTTTGAGAATAGAAAACCGGGTTGGGGAGAGGACGATGCTGAGAAACTGCTTAGTCAGAACCTTCCTTTCTTTACTACAGATATGATAGACGAATTAAAAGCACTGGATCTTCAGGGCAAAACCATCGCCCAATTTGCCTGCAATAACGGAAGGGAACTGCTCTCAGCCATGCAGTTGGGTGCTTCAAATGGTTTTGGCTTTGATATTGCTGAAAGATTTATCGATCAGGCACGCCGAATAGCCCAAGAGGTCGGTCGGAAAAACGTTCATTTCGTTCCTTGTAACCTACTTGAAATCGACGAGAAGTATCACTTCAAGTTCGACCTTGTCTTTTTCACGATTGGTGCCATCACCTGGTTCGAAGATTTGAACTTGCTCTTCAATGTCGTATCAAAATGCCTCAAACCCCATGGCACACTGCTCATCAACGATTATCATCCCTTTATGAATATGCTCCCGCTACCAGGTGAAGAGGGTTATGATACTGAACATTTAAATCGGCTGATATTTTCTTATTTCAGGAAGGAACCCTGGCTTGAGGACAATGGTATTGGCTATATCACTCCGGAATACCATTCGAAGACATTCACCAGCTTTTCTCACACCCTTTCGGATATCTTCACTGCTGTGTTAGGATCCGGAATTTATATAAAAAAATTCAAGGAATTTGACTACGATGTCGGTCTGGACGAAAAATATAATGGCAAAGGCTTTCCGCTTTCGCTGATCCTGGTAGGTCGTAAAGAAGAGGCTTGACCTCTTACGTTACGTCAGTTTATCTCACGGAACGGGACAAGCCGCGTTCCCTACGAGATCGGTTTCCTCACGACCAGAGGCTTGACCTCTTACGTTACGTCAGTTTATCTCACGGAACGGGACAAGCCGC
>CAYLVS010000209.1:2479-3420 GCA_964387185.1 uncultured Oscillospiraceae bacterium
GTTCCCTACGAGATCGGTTTCCTCACGACCAGAGGCTTGACCTCTTACATCATGTCAGTTTATCTCACGGATTGGAACAAGCCACATTCCCTACGACGTTTTTACACCCACCACCTGGTACATTTCGTCGTTATCTATCACCACAGTTACATCCAGCCATTTCCTAAATATTGCTGCTAATTCCTCCGCCGGCAGCAGTCCGAGCGAGACTTTCTTTGCCGACCCGGAATGGCATTGATCGATTTGAACCCGGCTCATGCTGTGACCCACGCTCAACGAACCGCCTGGTTCCAAAAATTCAACCATTCTTCCAACCAACCTTTCGGGTTCAGGGAAATGCGGAAAAGAATTGAAGATCATCGCGCAATCGAACTTTCGATCAAAGTTGATTTCCTCAATATCCCCGTGGATCAATGAAACCTTGGGGTTTTGATGATTGTTTTGACCGATACGGATCATCTCGGGGGAGATGTCCACACCAAGCACTGAATCCACTTTTCGTTCCAGGTACCAGGGCACCAATACGCCAGTTCCACAAGCAACATCCAAAATGGACCTGCCCACACCAACACCGGCGTTATCCAGGATGGTGTTGATATTGCCCTCATCCAAAATTTGCCTCGCATCCCAACCGGGTGCCAGGGAATCAAAAAAATCGATCACCTCTTGTTTGAGCAAGTTAACTTCCACCTCATTTCAATCATTAACAAGGAGCAGTATAGCAGGTTTTCGTCTTTAGAGCATCCATTGAAGTAAGACTTTCTCCTCCAGATCGACTGACTAAAAAGAGCGGCTGAAAGCCGCTCTCTGTAACACATTCTTCCAAAGAGTGAGCTTACTCCATCGTTTGCCGGTATGCCAATGCGCGCTGCAGCGTGCTCTGATCGGCGTATTCAATATCGCCACCCACAGGAAGTCCTCTTGCAAGGCGGCTGACCTTG
>CAYLVS010000210.1:0-3399 GCA_964387185.1 uncultured Oscillospiraceae bacterium
GAAATAGAAGTTGGCTGCAGGTCTTCGTTGTAATACTTAGAATCCACTAACTGGGCACGCGCCGCATCAGTGAGTTCATACAAACCACCTGTCTCTTTTTGAGTGTACTGTGACATTTTGCACCTCCATAAAAAAAATTAAGAAAACATTACGCTTTTATTATAGTATAAAGGAAAGGAAAAAGATAGTATTATTTAATTTTTTAGAATATTCCATGTTGTAAGAAAAAAACCTGTTAAATCAACAGGTTTGAAGGATTATAAGCAAAAAAAACAGACAAAAAACGAAAAATGTAACCAGTTTAAATTTGCAGAACAACTTTTTGTAACGGGTTAAGATAAATTATGAACGATCCCCACTCAATCCGTGCAGCAGCATCTCTAATAGAACGCTTTCGTTGTCAGGAGAGTTCTCTCTCATAGTAAAGTTTTTTGCAGATGGATTGTATTCAGAAAAAAGACCGCAGCGATAGCTGACGAATGCACCGATTGCACCCATAATGGAGAAGGCGGCTGCAGTGGGATCGATAGCCGCAAATTCCTTCCGAGAAATTCCTTCTACGATAATGGAGATAAGAGCAGAGAGGCGGTAGTGCAGCAATTGGTTAAGTCTCGCTCTCAGGTCAGGAAACTGATCCAGTGGTAATTCCTGATAGAGTTGGTCGATAAAATTTTTGCTATTACCAAATCGCCGCGCCATGTCCATATCAAAGCGGATATAGCGTCCCAGCTGCTCACTGCAGGAGAGATTACCGGAAGTAATCTCATCCTTCATACAGGCATAGCGGTTTACAACATACAGCTGAAGAAGCTCGGTGAACAGAGCTTCCTTGCTGCTGAAGTATTCGTAAATAGTACCCTTTCCGATTCCCGCCGCATTTGCTATATCAATGATTTTGGTATCGATGTATCCGTTCTCCACAAAGAGCCCTAAGGCAGTATCCAAAATCAGCTCACGCTTTCCGGATACCGGAGCATTTGCAGCACTATTGACTCCGTTCATCTTGGACCTTTTCCTTTCTCCACTGTTCTTCCAAAACTTTAATTTCCTTTAATCTTTCGGCCTTTTGCAGTAGTCTGCGCTGCTTTGCATCATCCATCATGGCATAAAGCACCGGAACTATTATCAAAGTCACAATAGTGGAACCCAACAGGCCGCCAATGATGGATACCCCCAATGGAGACATAATTTCTCCGCCGTCGCCGAAGCCCAGAGACAAGGGAATCATTCCCACTACAGTCGTTATGGTGGTCATCAATATGGGGCGAAGCCGGAAAATGCCCGCCTCTACCAAGGCTTCCTCCAGAGGAAGAACGTCTTTGCGCAGTTTAATAAATTCAATGAGCAGAATGGAGTTGTTCACGACGATACCCACCAGCATAATCAACCCCAGGAAAGAGGTGATGGATAGAGTCTTTCCCGTAAGGAACAAGGCAAGGAAGGTCCCTGACACAGCAAATGGAATGGCAATCATGATAATAAAAGGTTGGGTGAGGGATTCGAATTGGGAGGCCAGAACCATGTAGACCAGCAGAATGGCTACGAGTAAAGCCAGGAACAGATCGCCGAAGGCATCTATCATCTGCTCATAAAGACCACCGTCTTCATAGGAATACCCATCCGGGAAGGAGTATTCATTTACGAGTGCAAATACACCTTCAGAAACCTTTGCCAGATCATTATCTCCTACGGAGACGTTTACCGTAACGTATCTCTCCTGATTGTCCCGGTCAATGCGCGAAGGAGAATTTCCGAATTCCAACTCGGCAATTTGTCCCACGGGAACAGAAGACCCTGAGGCAGTTGGGATAAGGATCTGCTGCATGTTGTCAATAGATGCGCCATAGGCGTCCGACAAAGAGAGATTGACTTCAATCTCCTTACCGTCGATTTTCAAATTCGTGGAGGAAGTCCCGGAAAGGGAACTATCAAGAGCATTGGCCAACTGATAGGCCGTTATCCCGTAAAATGCAGCTGTACTCCTGCTCAGCTTAACGCGGACTTCAGGACTTCCTTCCTCAACGCTGGTACTGGTTTCGGTTACGCCGGGGACGGAAAGGAGCATTTCTGCGAGATCGTCGCCGATTGAACGGAGTAGGCTGAGCTCGCTGCCTTTAACCGTAATGGAGAGATCGCTACCGCCCATCATAGAGGTAATGGAAGAGGTTTCGAGAATAGAAATTCCCGCTCCCGGTAAAGTGCTGAATTCCTGCCGGACATCTTCGATGATTTCCCATATGGAGCGATCCCGTTCCTGCTTGGGGACCAGCATAACGGCCACTGTTGACGACTGAGACCCCAAGAAGGAGGATGTTATGCCGATGTTCATGCTGCAGTGCTTTAACTCGGGTATGGCTAATACATAATTTTCGATTTGCCGTATTACCTTATCCTTTTCTTCCAAAGAAGTTCCGTAAGGAGTATCAACTTGAATTGAAAAGGCCGCTTCGTCGGAAGCAGGCATGAACTCCATGCCAACGACCCCAACGAGGGCGCCGGATATGACGAAGACGATGAGGCAGATCACAATGGTCTTTTTACGATGCCGCAAAGCACCCCGTACTGCATTTCCGTAATAGTTGGTCAGCCAGCTGACAAAACAGGTGAAATATGGCACTAAACGGTAATTGTAATGGTGCCTTCCGATGCGGAGATAATCCGTTGACGCCTTTCGGTCCAGAAGTTTTGAACTCAGCATGGGGACTACGGTTATCGCTACTACCAAAGACACCATCAAAGATATGATAAAGGTCCAGCAGAAATCGGCAAAGAGCAGGGAAGCAATACCGCTGCTTAGGGCTATGGGCAAATATACAACCACGCTGGTGAGAGTGGATGCGGAGATGGCCAGAGCGATTTGCCGGCTGCCGATGAGAGCGGCCTCTTTCGAAGAACTCACATCCTCATGTTGGCTCACGCGGTAGATGTTTTCCAGAGCTACAATGGAGTTGTCTACCAGCATACCTACCGCCAGAGTCAGCGCGGTCAGGGTTATCAGATTCAGGGTCATCCCTGTCAGATGCATCAGAGCAAAGGTGGCGAAAAAGGAGGTGGGAATGGAGATGGCGATAATCATGGTAGCACTTATATTGCGAAGGAATAGAAATATGACTAAAATTGCCAGGACAGCGCCCATAAGAGCTGATTGCCCTACAGAATATATAGAGCTTTTAATGTAATCTGCCTGGTCCATTCCTACGGTAAAGATGAGATCCGGATAATCTGCACGGAGCTGTTCCAGCGTTTTTTGAATCCCATTTGACACTTCTACAGTATTAGCGGTAGATTGTTTGGAAACGGAAATTCCGATGGAGGATATTCCGTCGAGCCTGCTGATGGATGTTTGCTCTTGATAACCCTGCTCTATGGAAGCGATGTCCGATAAATGAATAATGCTCC
>CAYLVS010000211.1:0-3394 GCA_964387185.1 uncultured Oscillospiraceae bacterium
ATTAAAATAATCTTATTTAAAAAAGTAAATTATATGGAAGAACAGAATTTATCCGGAAAATTAAACAGAAGAAAGTTTTTGCGTTATTCGGCGTTAGGTTTGACCGGTTTAACAATTTTACCCAGTTGGGTAATGGCCGATGGAATACGTATTCCTCCCAGCGACCGGGTAGTCTTAGGCTTTATTGGATTGGGGCGTCAAGGCATGTCTGATTTCAACAGTTTTTCATATTCGCCCGGAGTACAGTTTGCTGCAGCTTGCGACGTATACGCAATCAAACGTGAGCGTTTTAAAAGAAGAGTAGAATCCAAGCAGCAAAAAATGAATATGATACCACGTTGTGATGTGTATGAATTTTATGAAGACTTATTGGAACGGAAAGACATTGATGCAGTTTCTATTGCCACTCCCGATCATTGGCATGCATTAAATATGATCCATGCCTGTCAGAGCGGAAAGGATGTTTTTGTACAGAAACCTTTAGCCTTTACGGTACGTGAAGGGCAGGAAATGATGAAAGCCGCCAACTATTATAAAAAGGTGGTACAAGTGGGAAGTCAGCAACGTTCTAGCCGAGAATTCCAACAGGCAATAGCTTTGGTTCGTAGCGGGGCAATCGGGCATATCGAAACGATTTATGCCAGAGTAGGCGATCCTCCTACCCCATTGAATCTTCCTGAAATGCCTGTTCCCGAAGGGTTGAATTGGAATAAATGGATGGGGCCGTTGAATGATCCGAAAATACATTATCATCCTGATCTCTGTCCGCCCATCAGTTTGGAACCGGCCGAAAGTGAAAAAATATGGGGCGCATGGCGTTGGTATTGTGAAACAGGCAATGGCTACACCGCCGACTGGGGAGCCCATATGTTTGATATTGCACAAGCTGCTATTGGTATGGATGGCTCAGGTCCGTGCGAATACATTCCCAAAGGATATAACGGAGCAAAATACCTGACAATGAAATATCAAAACGGTATTGTAATGACGGAACAACCTTTTCGTGCGGATGATCCCGATGCGAGAGGTATCATATTTAACGGAACGAAAGGATGGCTGAAAGTTGCCAGAGGCTATATTGAATGCTCCGATCCCTCTTTACTAAAGAAAGTAGAAGAAACAATAGATGAAGGCCAGTATGAGGTAAGTTCCCCGCATACGCAAAACTTTATTGATGCCATTCGTTCGCGCAAGAAGACTATCGCTCCTGTAGAAGTAGGTTGCAGCACAAACACGTTGTGCATTATCGCCAATATAGCCGTGGAATTAAAGCGTCCCGTAAAATGGAATCCGGCAACATTGAGTTTCGGAGATGATGAGGAAGCTGCTTCTCACCGATTGTATAATTATGAATACAGAAGGCCTTATTCGTTGTAATCAATTATAAAACAGTGGTTATGCAAAACATAATTAAACATATGGCATTGTTTATGGCTGCTTGTGTGGTAGTTTCCTGTGGAAGCTTATCAGACAAACCGAATTCCAGATTCGGAGGAGTTCAGGTGGGAGTAATAACCTATAGCTATCGTAGTATGCCTGACAAATCGCTCGAGGCTATACTGGAATATACGGTACGATCGGGTATAAGTTCTGTGGAACTGATGGGAGATCCGGTAGAGGCGTATCTTGGAAAACCTGCTACGGAAGACCCTGAAATTCTTCGCACGTGGCGTATGTCGGTTTCTATGGAAAAAGTAAAGGATATCAGGAAAATGTTCAATAAAAGAGGAGTTGATATCCATATTTTAAAATTAGGAGAAGCGGCGTGGTCCGACGAGGAAATTGACTATGCGTTTAACGTCTGTAAGACTTTAGGTGCCAAAGGCATTACTACAGAAATTTCTGATGAATCAGCAAAACGATTGCAACCATTTGCTGCGAAGCATAAATCGTTTATAATATTACACAATCATGGGCAGCCGGGCGAGCCGGATTTCAGCTTTGATCATTTTCTGGAATACGGTCCTAATGTTATGCTTAACCTGGACGTAGGACACTATTTTGGGGCTACCGGTATTCATCCCAATGAGTTGATAGAAAGGTTACATGACCGTATTGTCAGTCTTCACGTGAAAGATAAAACGTCCAATATAGGAGAAAAACCCAATAGGAACCGTCCTTTTGGTAAAGGAGAGACTCCGCTTCCCGAAATTTTCCGACTTATACAAAAAAATAATTGGCCGATTTATTGCGACATAGAATTGGAATATAATGTTCCTGAAGGTTCAGATGCCGTCAAAGAAGTAATTAAATGTGTAGAATATTGCAAAGCTACATTCGTTCATCTTTGATTTTTTAAATAATAGCACTGTTTAATAACAGACCTTGAGATTATTATATAAATTTGCAGTTAGACAGATATAAACTTAAATTATTCAGGCAAATGAAAAGATTTCAACTACTCTCTATCGCACTAGGTCTTTTTGCTTCTTTACAATTGTTGGGGCAGACTCAGGAAATACGTGTATTTTCACATCGTGGCGGACGACTGGAATATGACGAAAACACGATGCAAGCTTTCAAAGCAAGTTATGCCGCCGGTTATCATGGGTTCGAGATAGATGTACGGATGACGAAAGACGGGGAATTACTAATTACACACGATAGTTCCCTGGAACGGACCACCGACGGTAAAGGGATGGTTGAGGAGAAGACTAAAACAGAAATCATGCAATTGAAGACAAAGCAGGGAAATAAAATGCTGTTTCTTGGTGAATTTCTCGATTTCCTGAAGGACAAAACAGGCTTGTATGTTGAATTTGAAATGAAAACCTATTCGGAATCAATTTACCCGGAAGACCGTCTTGCGGAATACTGTGACAAATTATATGACATGGTCATGAAAAAACGACCTGCTGACGCTGATTATGTATTCACTTCGTCTGATTACCGGGCTTTGCGTTATCTTCAGTCTCGTTATCCTGGTGTTGATTTGCTTTTAATCACGTCAAAACCGTGTAATGCGGAGACAATCGCACTATGTAAAGGACTGGGTATAAAACGGCTGGGAGCAACGATGGATGGAACAAGTCGTGAAAGTGTCCGGAAAGCACATGAAGAGGGACTGGTTATAAGCCTCTGGCCGGGTCAATCGAGTGAAGATTTTATGCTAGGGACATACTTAGGTTGCGATTACATGTGTACCGATATTCCGGTATCATTAAAAAAATGGATTGCAGGAAATGCACCTTGGATAAAAGTCAAATATTAGCATAGTATTTTACAGGTTATTACCACCTCTGCAATGTTTATTACAAATGCGCTTATTGATATATTCAATCTTATTACGGATTATCGTAAAAAGGTAATTAATACACGTTTAATTTTATGAGAAAGCTGATCTTATTATCATGGTTTTTAACCAGTGGCTATTTATTATTTGCTCAGCAGGCTG
>CAYLVS010000212.1:0-3387 GCA_964387185.1 uncultured Oscillospiraceae bacterium
TGCGATCGTACAGAATGATGAGCCAGAGAAAACAAATCAAAGCGCCAACAGCGGCGACGAGCAGCATAAAGCCGTTTTCAATCGGGCGGTAGGCATAACCTGTACCGAGAAAATTAAATGCAAGCAACGGAATAATCATTAACATGCCGGCAAAAATCCTTGATGTAATGGAGTTTTGCGAAAATATCCGGTTCTGCTTTGATTTTAGGAAAGTGTTGTGCAGCTGTTTCTGCGCCTTCATCAGCTCCGGGTAGAAGACGCCGGACAGATCTTTAACGGAAACTTGACTTTCGTTTTTGAAGAGCCCATTAAAAACTGTGCGTTCATAGTCCTTGACGGTCGCCGGAAGTTCTCTATTCTTATGCAGTATAAAACTTCCACCCACCTCTGTGATGTCGAGGAAACCTCTGTTGGCAAAGTCCAGAACCAGAGCTACCATATCCTTGCTGTCCACATACCCGTCAATAATGTAGCCAACTTCTGCGGCATTCGTACCCTCCGGGGGATAGAACTCCACCGTCCTCACTACTTTGGGGTCCCGACCGAAGAATATCCAGAGGAACACGCTGATTACAGGAGCTGCGATCATCAGGACAAGCATCCACAACAGCATCCAGTCATTGTTCTTCTCACCGTTGAAATAGCCTTCCGGAAGCAAAATCCGAAGAGTAACCCCCTCTCCTGCCGCAAGGGGACGGGTAATTTCACCCGTGATTACTTGCGCTAAAGCGTTGCCGACAACTACATCGTTTTCAACGGACCAATCCACGAGCTCGGTGTCCGTGCTGCCATAAGCCCCGGTCATAAACTCCATATGCTCGCTCATAAAAGCGCTCGGCATAATAACGGTAAAGTTCCCCGTATCGATAGAGGTATTCCAGTCCGTTGGCAATAAGCCCCAATAGAACTGATCAAAACTCTCGATTCCATCCTCGCGAGCCGTAACCAGATAGGAGATTTCATAGGACAGAGGACCTTTCACATAGATATCTGCATCTCCGATTTGAAGCACGAGGCTGTTGCTCTCATAGAATGTCTCGTAGTGATAACCGGGGATTTCTACATCCGTTATGTCCAGCTTATAGTACTGCTTTACCTGCTCTCCGCCGTCCTCATAGTACATATAGCCTTTATAAGGGATATAGCGATAGATGCCGTGGCTGTCTTCAATAAAGTTCATGGAGATGGTTTCTGTCACTCTCCAAGAATTGTCCCCGTAGACTACCACCGACACGTCAAAGCGGTCTGTTTCGAAGCTTGCTGCACTGACAAAGCAAGTGGAAGTGGCCAACACTACTAAAACGAAGAGTATCACGTTCGGGAATCTTTTCATGATTCTCCTCCTGCAGCTCAAAATGTAAATTCTAAAACTTAACATCAACCCTCTGTCTCTCCGCTTCCTCTGTAACTTCAAAGAGAGGCTTCCGGACAAACTTGAACATGCCTGCAATGATGTTATATGGGAAGACTTCGGTCTTGGTGTTATATTCTCTCACCGTTGCATTGTAATACTTCCTGGAGTTTGCAATATCCTCTTCTACCTTTTGGAGCTGGACCTGCAGATCCATGAAGTTAGTGTTGGCTTTCAAATCCGGATAGGCTTCTGCCAGTGCAAACAGGCTTTTCAGAGCGCCGCTCAGCATGTTCTCTCCCTCGATCCGATCCTCCACACTGCCCGCCGAAGCAGCCATATTTCTGGCTTGTACGACTTTTTCCAGAGTACCGGCCTCGTGAGCGGCGTAGCCCTTCACCGTCTCCACAAGGTTTGGAATCAGGTCATACCTTTTCTTGAGATACACGTCCATTGTTGCAAAAGCTTCCTCAACCAGGTTTCTGAGCTTTACCAGTCCGTTGTAACCTCCGATTGCAAAGAGTGCAACAGCTGCGATGGCTATGACGATAATGATGATTTCCATAACTTTCCCCTCCTGTTTTATTGTCTATTTAATTTCCCAGTCGATGGGTTCTCCGTACCGGCCGAGAAATTCGTTGGCTTTCGAAAAGTGACGGCAACCGAAGAAGCCGTTATATGCGGACAGTGGACTGGGATGTACCGCTGTCAGCACCAAATGATTCTTGTTGGTTATGAAGGGCGCTTTCGCTTTGGCATTTGCACCCCACAATAAGAATACCATAGGTTGTTCCCGTTTATTCAATATTTCTATCACCTTATCGGTAAAAACTTCCCAACCTTTTCCTTTATGGGAGTTGGCTTGACCCTCCCGCACGGTTAAGACCGTGTTCAACAGCATTACACCCTGATCCGCCCAGTCCTTCAGGTGGCCGTGGGAGGGAGGTGAGACTCCCAGATCGGCATTAAGTTCTTTGAAAATATTTTCCAGCGAAGGGGGTTTCGGAACGCCCTTCAATACGGAAAAGCAGAGTCCGTGGGCCTGACCCGGTCCATGGTAGGGATCCTGGCCCAAAATCACTGCCTTTACCTTGCTGCAGGGCGTATACTTCAAAGCGTTGAATATGTCATACATAGACGGGTAAATGGTTCGGGACCGATACTCGGAGATAAGAAAACGGCGCAGCTCTAAATAATAATCTTTTTCAAATTCACCGGCGAGCAATTCATCCCAATCGTTACCTATCTCTACCATTTGCTTCCCCTCTCGCCCATTTCTACATTGCAGCCGTAAGTGTACAAAAAATCGATTAATGTAGTGATTATAGTAAATTTACTCCAAAAAAGCCTCCGATGGTTCATTTTTTTGCCCTGTTTCACGGGTAAGTTACTATTTTTATCCATTTTTGTACTGCATTAATTGAAATTTTGTACATCGCGCAATTGACTCTATCCTTTTACAAGAGCCAATTTGCATAGTGTTTAAAAGCAGAAGGCAGTGCGTATTTCGTTTCTAATTCCTCAGGATTTGCCCAGACCCATCGTAGTTTTCGCTCCACTCTATCCCTACTATAAACCATATCTTCTTCTTTTACTATGCTGCTTTCCCTTGCTCCTTCGTCACTGCTGTTAAAGCCCTCCGCGCTGCTTTCCGCAAGTAATTCCACATCCACTGCAAAGGCTGACATATGCCATTCGATGTGGCTGAAGACATGCTTTGCGGTGGGCAGAACCTCTATATCTTGAATCAAAAGTCCCTTATCTTTTAATATATACCTGATCTCATCAAACTCAAACTCTCCGTCAAGCCCCGGAAGTTCCCACAGACCTGCCAATAATCCCTTGTCATCCCTTTTGTGCAGCAGTACCCTGTCATTATTCCGGAGGATCAATATGGTCTTTATTTCGACCTTGCGAGCTTTCTTGGGGGTTTTGACCGGCAGTGTAGCTTCAATCCCCAGCAAATGGGCTTCACAGGAGTCAACTACGGGGCATTGGTGGCATTTTGGGGCGCCGTTTGGAATACAAATCAAGGC
>CAYLVS010000213.1:0-3380 GCA_964387185.1 uncultured Oscillospiraceae bacterium
TCAGGCTGATCCTTTGCCGTAACTTTTACATTCCACTCTAAGCCGCTGGTCATTGCTACGTTGGATAGATTGGACGATCCAACATAAGCTGTGGTAAAGCCTGTATTTCTATAAAACACATAGGTTTTAGCGTGAAGCCTGGTTCTTTTCGTATCATACGAAACCTTTATTTCCGTATTAGGAAGTTGCCTAAGTTCTTCAATTGCCTTGACATCAGTGGCCCCCATGTACGATGTAGTTATGATTCTTAGCTTCCCACCGTTTTGCGTGAAACTCTTAAGCTCTTCATATAATAGCCTCAAACCGCTCCACTTAATAAAGGAGACCAGCATGTCTATGCGGTCGCTGGTAAGTATTTCTTTTTTGAATTCGCTGTCCATGCTAGGTTCGTGAACAGCCCCGGTAAACAAGCTACTTTGAGATATTGAGGTTTCCGGTCGTATTACATGCAACGCGTTTCTTTCGGTGGCAAGCAAAGGATCCTTTTCTTTTAGAAGGGCCAGGAGCTGCTCTGCATTTTCCGAGATGTGCAAATTTCGGGAATCTTTTTCATCTGTGCGCCCCTTGATAACTGCAATGATTTCATTTATTAGTTCAATTTGTTTTTTTAGGCCGTCATCCTTCTCAAATGAATATTCTAGACTCTTTTCAACAATATCAGCAAGATACCGAGACAGTATTCTGGATGCCTCCGCCTTTTCAATGGGCCCAATCGCTTTCCGTTGGCTTGGAATCTCCGAGAGTTGTTTTTCCAGCTCCTCGTTAATGATTTGTTCGTATAAGCCAGGTTGCAGCATAATGACACCTCATTTTTCGCGTTTGCGTTAACCGATCATTCTCTCCATTATTTTATAGACAATGGGCCAATCTGCTTCTGCCCAATCAAGCTCGTCCAGTCTTTCATAGGTCAGCCACCGGTAGTCGATGTGTTCTACCAGATCAAAATCACGAGAGTCTAAGTTGCAGATAAAGGCATGCATGGTCAGGTGGAAATCCGGATATTGATGTTCAACTGTCATAAAGTAACCTAGATCGGCCTCTCTAATATTGAGATTCATCTCTTCAACCAGCTCACGCCGTAAAGCAGCAACAGGACTTTCTCCCTCCTCTAGTTTGCCTCCGGGGAACTCATATTTATATGAAATGTAGTCATGCTTGCCCTTGCCTCTTTGTAGGCATAAAATTTGGTCATTGTTGATTAAGATGCCGGCTGAGACTTCTAGTTTTTTCATTGGTTTATCCTTGTACAAAATACAACAGCAATGATAATACGTAAGAGTGATGGCACATCTATTGGAGACTTACTTTCTTATGTCTACTATACTATCTAAATCAAATTACTTCCATAGGTATTTCCCATCAGTCACTCCTCAGGAAAAGCCCCCTCCAATCAATACCGATTTTGAATTAGACCGTCGAAATATCTGTAAGGTATCGAGTGCAGCGCATGAGCGGAAGCGGGAAGCCTTTCCCTGCGAATTTATTCAGATGCGGACATTTTCTTGAACTGGTTAGCTGGTCAATCCATGGCCCAATCTGAGCAAAATATTGAGTAATGTGGAGGTCACTGAAAAAGTCCGGCAGAATAATGTTTTTTATTGGGTTTGGTGCATATTTATGGTACAATATAGTAAGAAGGATCAGAAAAGAAGGGAGCCTCCTAAATGCTAAGAACCGAAACCCAGCTTCGAATATCAGAATACGCAGGCATTTATGACATAGTAGTACCAAAAGATCATTTTCTAAGGAGAGTCAGGGAGGAAATAGACTTTAGTTTTGTCAATCCAATGCTGAAAGAACAATACTGCGAACACTTTGGAAGGCCGGCCAAAGAGCCGGAAATGATGTTCAAGATTTTGTTCTTAAAGCGACTTTATGACCTTTCCGATGAAGCTTTGGTTCGAGATATCGGCTACAACATGGCCTTCAAATATTTTGTTGGGCTACAGCCCGAAGAAGAAACAATTGATCCTAGCTTGTTGACCAAGTTTAGAAAAACACGAATAACCGAGGACATACTGGAAGACATGCTGGGAGAAACCATAAGGCAAGCAATTGAGAAAGGTCTAGTTAAATCCCGTGGAATCATTGTGGATGCAACACACTCCTCCAGCAAGGGGAATCCAGAAACGCCCACCCAGGTGTTGCGCAGATTAACAAAATCACTTCGTAAAGAACTGTACAGACAGCAACCGGAGCTAGCGCAATATTTTCCAGAGAAGCCATTGGAAACGGCTGAGATAGAGGAAGAAATCCGCTATTCCAAAGAGTTACTGGATGTGTTATCGAATCGAGTGGAGGACAAAGGAGCAAAGAAACTCTTTGACCGAATCAAGGAGCTGCTGGAGAGTGATAAAATCCAAAACATACAATCTGAATATGATGAAGATGCGAAAGTGGGACATAAAACAATCGATACAAACTTCTTCGGTTATAAAAATCACATTGCCATAAATGATGAACGGCTCATTACAGCGATTGAGGTTACGTCTGGTCAGGCCTCTGACACAAAGGAGCTTAAAAAGCTCATTGAACAATCGATAAAGAACGGAATGGAAGTGGAGGAAGTATTAGGCGACAGGGCGTATTCAAGCAAAGATAACATTGAATACTGTGAAAGCCAGGACATAAAACTGATATCCAGACTGAATCCTATCGTGACAAACGGGAAACCAAGGAATGAGGAATTTGTCTACAACAAAGATGCAAACATGTTACAATGCCCTGAAGGTCATTTAGCAATGCGCTGTGACATAAGACCACATAAAAATGGCAGTCAGTATTATGTGTATTGGTTCAGTGTGAAACAGTGCAAGAAATGTTCTCGCTATGGTAGTTGCTGTAAAGTCGGAGCCGAAAGGAAATCCTGCTGCATAAAAGTTTCGGGGGAAACGCACCTAAAGCAATATGAATTTGAGCAAACTGCGTATTTCAACCAGCGAATAAAGGATCGATACAAAATCGAAGCCAAGAATGCAGAATTAAAGCAAGTTCATGGGCTTGACCGATGCAAGTATGTGGGCTTATTCGGCATGCGAATACAGATGTATTTCACTGCATTCGTGGCTAACATAAAGAGGATTATCAAATTAAAGGAGCTTGTAGCAGCCTAATGTGCTGCTTTTTCTTCTAATTTCATGAAAAGCCGCCCCTTTATTACTTTTGATTTCTATCTGAGAACCCAGCTAATAAAAGAAGGCTTTTTTCAGTGACCTCAGTTGTACGTAGATTTATCTTAAATATCACCGTACAACTTGAATTTCTGCACAAATTCAGCTCTAAAACTGAGATATAACCGTACAACTTGAAATTTTGCACATTTATGGGACATGCACCTATTTCACTAGTGCTACAATTACTGTCATATCGTCCTTTTCACG
>CAYLVS010000214.1:0-3352 GCA_964387185.1 uncultured Oscillospiraceae bacterium
TCTTACCATAATGTATAAGGAGAAGCAGGGGACGTTCTTTTGCTTCCTTTTTCTAGTTCCGGGAAGCAAAAGAACCGTCCCCTTGCTTCCTTTAGTTCCCCATCATCAATGGCGACTTATTTTATTTGTAATTGATAAAATTTGCATACTCCGGTTTTTCAATCTGATAAAGGAAGCCCTTGCCAATCCTCTCTAGGAGCACAAGATTCAATGTGTTGCCGCGGCGTTTCTTATCATGTTTGACCGCTTCTGTTATCTTTTCAATGTCTGCATCAGCAGGAAGTTCGTAGGGCAGTTCGTATGCGATGAGCAGCTTTTTCAGCAAATTGGCAGTGTTGGGCGCCGTAAGTCCGGCTCTTTCACCTGCCAGTGCTGTTGTATACATGCCAATAGACACTGCTTCACCGTGTGAATAAGTACCTTCCGGATAGTAGTCCTCAATGCAGTGGCCAAAGGTATGGCCGAAGTTCAACAGCATAGCAATGCCGTAATCGCGGCAATCCAACTCGATAATCTGCTTCTTGATCAGACAGCAGCGATATATGATAGATTCAATACCGGATCCGTCATTCTTTGAAGCTCTTTCCATCAGATCAGAAAATAGATCCAAGTCGAAGACACATCCGTATTTAATAACCTCGGCCATGCCGTCTTCAAAAATTTCATCGGGGAGAGTCCGTACAAAGTTTGGATCGATAAAAACCTCTTGGGGCTGGTAGAATGTGCCTGCCAAATTTCTTCCCTCAGGTAGATTTGCGCCGTTTTTTCCGCCTATACTGGCATCTACCATGGCCATGAGAGTCGTCGGAACCTGAATCAAGCTTACTCCACGGAGGAATGTGGCTGCTGTGAAGCCGGCAATATCACCAACCACACCACCACCGAAGGCAAGGATTACATCTCCTCTGGTCAGTTGGAAATCCAATAATTTGTTATACAGGAGGGGCAAGACATCAAAAGACTTACTGTCTTCACCGGGCGGAAGAGATATGAGGGTCCAATTAATACCCTCGCCATCTAGCTGGTTGCGCAGCTCATCTTCATAGATACTCATCACTGTATCATCTGTTATAACAGCTATTTTTTTTCCGGGAAACAGGTTAACCAGAGTGCTTCCCATGTGTTTGAACAGTCCGCTTTCGGTGGTAACCGTATATTTCTGAAGATTTGTATTGATTGTAAGTGTTTGACGCATCTTTCATCACCTCGACAAATAGTATATACGAATGAACACACAAAATCAAAGGTTTTGGTAAATTCAAACGGAATTTGCCTTTTCGTGCATGGACATATATAATAATTGATACAATACTACATAAGTACAAGGAGACAACATGGGAGATTCAAATATCGTAAACATAACATGCAGAAACATGCGCAGCTGGGGCAGGCAGGCACTTTCCGGCAGATGGTCCACTGCGGTACTGGGAACCTTGCTGCTTACAGCGTTAACCGCATTGCCGATACTGCTTTTTTCATTTCTATTTGACATCGATAGCCTAGGCTATATTTCCGACCTCTATACCTTGCTGGTCAGCGGCCCGCTTTCACTGGGCTACATTCTTTTTATTCTGGCGATATTTCGCAGAAAAAACACCTCGCCTATGGAGATTTTCAACGGCTTTGAACGCTTCGGTAAAGCCCTGGGACTCTTTGTGGTAATGAACATTTTTATCCTGCTCTGGTCGCTACTTTTCATTATTCCAGGTATCATCGCCTCCTATCGGTATGCTCTGGCCTTCTATATTATGGCGGACCACCCGGAAATGGGTATTTTGGAGGCCATTGAGGCAAGCAAAAGACTGATGTGGGGAAATAAGTGGAAATTATTCTGCCTTCATTTATCCTTTATCGGCTGGACACTTTTGACCATTTTAACTGCAGGTATAGGCTACTTTTGGCTCTTGCCCTATATAACCGCTACAACCGTGGGTTTTTATGAAGTAGCGAACGGAAATCTCAAACCACACTATCCTAAGTTAACACCCGAAGCAGAGAGCAACGACTCTTCCTATATAGAATCAACTGTAAATGATCCCACAAGAGAACCATAGCAGGCAGTAACGAGCGACCCCTCTTCTACATATAATAAAGTAATTTTATGGAAGGGGATGGGCGTATGAACGGAAATGCAAGACATTATTTCCCGGGGAACAACACCCCGGGTGGTTTTTTTTCTTATTACCATTTTATAATGGATCAGAAAGAGGCCCGACGAATTTGGATACTGAAGGGGGGACCCGGTACCGGCAAATCCAGCTTCATGAAAAGGATCGGAGAGACTATGTTGGCAGAAGGGTACAATGTGGACTTTCTTCATTGCTCCTCGGCCAGCGAATCTCTGGATGGAATCCTGATTCGCGACCTGGGTGTTGCCATGGTTGACGGTACGGCACCTCATGTAATCGATCCCGTTAACCCCGGAGCAGTGGACACCATCATCAATCTGGGGGACTACTGGAATGAAAGTGGGATTTTGGAGAACAGAAAGTCGATTATTGAAACCAACGATAGAGTCGCTTCCATTTTCGCGGGAGTATATCATTATCTAAGGGCGGCGGAAAGCATGCATGACAACATTGCAAGGATTAACGGTAAAATTCTAAGCCCGTCAGTAATTTACGGGATAGCTATGGATATCATACATGATGAAATGGGTTGCGAGACGAGCAGGCTTCATACGGGGAAAGTCAGAAAGTTCTTTGCAAGCGCCATCACACCGGAGGGGTTGAGAAGCTTTCTGCCCGGCCTAATCGACGGGTATCAAAAGGTTTATGCCATAAGAGCGGAAATCGGTGCGGGAACAGAAGGTATCACGACAAAGATCGCGGAAGCGGCCGCAAGCAGGGGTTATGATGTCGAAGCGTTTTACTGCCCCCTGAAGCCGAAAGGTAAACTTGAACATCTGCTGATTCCCCAGCTGTCTATAGCAGTTGTTACATCAAATGCTTATCACGATGCCGAATCGGGAAAAAGCGCACAGGAAAGAGTAGAGATTAATTTGCTTGGAAATAGCAGCACCACGGGATCTTCGCTGCAGGAAGAAATCTTATCGGACAGTGGCCGGCGCATGGAAGAGCTGCTCGCACAAGCGGTACATTGTTTGGGAAAAGCCAAAGCTGAGCACGATGTTTTGGAAACCTTCTACATTCCGCATATGGAATTTCAAACAATCGAGAGACTTCAAAGAGAAGTCGAAGACCGTATCAGGAGTTATGCAGACGGCGGACCGACAACATAGGCTGATGGCAGAGAAAAAAAGAGATAGGGCAGATTGCTCTGCCCTACAAAGGAGGTGTTATTGTAATGTTGCTGATGCATAGAAAATTAAAGAAAGTCAATATGATTGATG
>CAYLVS010000215.1:0-3342 GCA_964387185.1 uncultured Oscillospiraceae bacterium
TGCTCTCCAGGATTCTTGATCTGAATGATGTGCAAAGCGGTGTCCTGAACATCGTGTTTCGAATTGCAGACGACCGGGGATTACTATTGCTGGACCTTAAAGATCTGAAAGCAATGGTACAGTACGTTGGTGAAAACGCAAAGGAATTCACATTAGAATATGGAAACATATCTACGCAGACCATGGGCGCCATTGTCCGTGGTCTGTTAGCCTTGGAAGATCAAGGAGGAGACTTCTTCTTCGGTGAGCCGGAACTTGATATTTCTGATTGGATGAAAACAGCTCCCGACGGGCGGGGCTATATCAATGTTTTGGACAGCGTGAAGTTGTTTCTGAATCCGGTGCTCTATTCCACTTTCCTTTTGTGGATGCTATCGGAACTCTTTGAAAACCTTCCGGAAGCAGGCGACCTGGATAAACCGAAGATGGTGTTTTTCTTTGACGAAGCCCATCTGCTCTTTGAGGACGCGCCAAAGATACTGCTTCAGAAAATTGAACAGGTGGTTCGTCTGATTCGATCCAAAGGGGTTGGGGTATACTTTATTACACAGAACCCGATGGATCTTCCAAAGGATGTGTTGAGTCAGCTGGGCAACCGGGTGCAGCACGCCCTTCGCGCTTACACGCCTGCGGAACTCAGAGTAGTGCAGGCAGCTGCAGAATCCTTCCGAGTGAATCCCAACTTTGATACGGCTACGGTCATCACCGAGCTTGCTACAGGAGAGGCTCTGGTTTCTTTTCTTGATGAAGAGGGCCGCCCTTGTGTTGTGGAACGGGCTATGATTCTGCCGCCTCAGAGCACCTTTGGTAACCTGGACGTAGCTCTTCGCCTCCAGATGATTGCAAGGTCGGATTTGAATAATAAATATGCAACGGCAGTGGATCGGGAATCGGCATATGAGATTCTGCAGGCAAGAGTGGCCAAGCAGCAGGCAGTTGCTCAGGAAGAAGAAGAGCGCTTGGAGAGACAGAAGCAGTGGGAACTGCAGGAGCAACAGAAGGCGCAAAGACAAAATCCTTTAGGCGGTATCCTCGGAACCAAGAAAAAGACATCGGGTAGCGGTTATCAAAGGCAATCCACCATGGAAAAAGCAACGAATGCCGTCGTCACCACCATTGGAAGAGAAGTGAGCCGGAGCCTGATTCGCGGAATCTTGGGATCTCTGAAAAAATAAGCGTGGCGATATTATTTAGGAACAGAAAGAAATAGAATATGGAAATTAGCACAACGAATCTGGTACTGGCATTTAGTTTAACCCTCTTTGCAGGGTTGTCCACGGGAGTGGGAAGCGCTCTCGCATTTTTCACAAAGCAGACAAATACGAAATTTTTGTCTGCTGCTTTGGGCTTCTCTGCCGGAGTCATGATTTACGTATCCATGGTGGAGATATTTGTGAAAGCTAGGGATTCGTTGGAGATGGTCTACGGATATCCCAGAGGATATGCATATACCACAATAGCCTTCTTTATCGGAATTTTTGTTATGGGAATTATCGATAAGGTGATACCCGACGGTAAAAACCCCCATGAAATGCGGGACGTAGCCGAGATGGAAGGAAGAGTAAACAACCAGTCGGAGCTATTGCGGATGGGATTGTTTTCCGCCTTAGCCATTGCAATTCATAATTTCCCCGAAGGACTGGCCACCTTTATGGCAACATTACAAAATCCTACTCTTGGAATCAGCATCGCAATCGCTATTGCCATCCACAACATACCGGAGGGTATCGCGGTGTCCGTCCCGGTATATTTTGCAACGGGCAGCAGAAAAAAGGCTTTCAAGCTGTCTTTCCTGTCCGGCTTATCGGAGCCGTTAGGCGCTATTATAGGATATTTCCTTCTCATGCAGTTCTTCAACGAATCCATGTTCGGGTTTACTTTTGCCGGAGTAGCGGGAATTATGATCTACATTTCCTTGGATGAACTGCTGCCTTCTGCGGAGAAATATGGAGAGCATCATATCGCCATTTACGGTATGATTGCGGGAATGATGGTTATGGCCGCCAGCCTTCTGGCTGTTGCCTAATCAATTAAATAACGATGGAAAAGGGCTGATTTATGGAACAGCATTGGGTGAGGAACACCGTCATTTTTTTAACCAGTCAGGCCATATCCATTTTTGGTTCTTTTCTGGTACAGTATGCCATTATGTGGCACATTACACTAACATCCCAGTCAGGGGTTATGATGACGATTTATATTATTTGCGGTCTGGTACCCACTCTTCTCGTCACGCCCTTTGCCGGGGTGTGGGCAGACCGCTTCGATCGAAAAAAGCTCATCATGCTCTCGGATTCTTTTATCGCCTTTGTAACGTTGATACTGGCGATCCTCTATCACTACGGATACAACATGCTGTGGCTTCTTTTTATCGCTGCCTCCCTGCGTTCTTTGGGGGCGGCTCTGCAGATGCCCGCTGTCAGCGCCTTTCTCCCGCAGCTCGTGCCCTCTGATAAGCTGATGAAGGTCAATGGAATCAACAGCAGTGTCCAATCGTTGATCATGCTTGGATCCCCCATGCTGAGCGGAGCGCTTCTGATCTTTGCGCCTATAGAGACTATATTTTTAATCGATGTCTGCACTGCATTGACAGCGGTAGCTTTCTTAGGTATCTTCCTCAAGGTCCCTCTCCATAAGAAAGCTCTTGCGGCTGAGCCTATCAGCTATTTCCGTGATTTGAAAGAAGGAGTCCTCTACATTCGGGACCATCGATATCTACGGGAGTTCTTTCTGTTGCTCGCCATCTTGTATTTTTTCATATCACCTGCCAGTTTCCTCACGCCTCTTCAAGTTGCCAGAAGCTTTGGCCCGGAAGTATGGAGGCTTACAGCCATTGAAGTAACTTTTTCCGTTGGGATGATGCTGGGTGGAATCCTGATTTCTTACCGGACAGGCTTGAAGAATAAAATCCATGCCATTGCGCTGGGTTGCTTTATCTTTGCCATCTGCACTGTAGGGCTGGGCGTCATACCGATCTTTTGGGTTTATTTGGTTGTTATGGCGATTACCGGTGTCTCTATGCCAATTTTTTCTACACCGGCAACTGTGTTGCTTCAGCAGCGGGTAGATGAGGATTTTATCGGAAGAGTCTTTGGCGTCATGACGATGATATCCAGCACTATGATACCTTTAGCCATGCTACTTTTCGGTCCTCTGGCGGATATCATTCCCATTGAATGGATTTTGATTGTCACGGGAGTGCTGATGGTAGTTGAAAGTCTAATTCTTTTGGGAAATAAGGCCCTGCTGGAGGCCGGTAGACCTCCTGAACAATCATAGAGCTACAGGAGCATAGTTTTGGGATTGGTATCTGAGCAAAATTTTCGTTTGTATGTAGGTATC
>CAYLVS010000216.1:0-3322 GCA_964387185.1 uncultured Oscillospiraceae bacterium
AACCTTCATGATAGATATCCATTAAAAATGTTGTTAATTATTTATTATTCTGTTATACTTACCTTGCTTGGTCATATTACCCAGGCTGATAATACTAAAGGAGGATTTAATCATGTCTTATGTTATCGAAGATTCCTGCATCGCCTGTGGAGCTTGTGCCCCAGAGTGTCCTACAGAAGCAATATCAGAAGGCGATCCCATTTATATCATCGATCCCGATAAATGCATTGATTGCGGTGCCTGCGCGGACGTCTGTCCCACAGACTCCCCCATCCCTGAATAGACTGTCGTCTCATAAAGAGTGAATAACCGTTTCCTATGAAACGGTTATTTTCATTTTTTGTGTCTTATCTTTTATGTGAGTCTGCGATCTCTTTTTACGGACGCTCCTGATGGCTGATATAGTAAGCCAGGGTGTTAAGACTGTCGCTCAGGTGAACGTTCTCCAACACTATGCCCTCTCCCACTTCAATGTCCGCAGGAGCGAAGTTCCAGATACCCTTCACTTTGCCTTCGGTCAATTTGTTTGCAACATCCTGCGCACTGTTTTTCGTTGTGCATATGATGCCGATCTCGACTTCATTCTCCGCAAGATATTTATCAACAAACTCGTAATCTTGAACTTCGATATCATTGATTTTGATTCCAATCAGCTTAGGATTCACATCGAACATAGCTGTGATTTGAAATCCCCTCTTATAATAGGTAGCATAGTTGGCAATTGCTTGTCCCAGGTTTCCACAGCCTACGATGACCATGCGATAATCTCTATCCAGTCCCAAGATTAAACCTATCTGGGCAAACAAGGTCTGTACATTGTATCCGTAGCCCTGCTGGCCAAATCCACCAAAGTTGTTAAGATCCTGACGGATCTGAGAAGCTGTGTAGCCGGTCAAAGCGCTCAGCTCATTTGAAGAAATGCGCTCAATATCCTTTGCTACCAGTTCCTCTAATATCCTCCTATAGCGAGGTAGTCGTCTTATGACTGCATTGGAAATTCTATTGTCTCTCATCTTTTCCCCACTCTTTCCTCTATACCCTCGATTGCCACAATATTCATTATGTATTATACTGTAAAGCGCTTAGGTTCATACATCAATGAACAAGACCCGGATTGTGCCAGATGCGCTCCGGAATGGTATATTGCTATTTAGAATGCGTAAATCCAATTTACACTAAAATGTAGTATACCATTTATTTCATGAAAACTCAAATATTTTTTGGGATTGTACTGGTTACATAGCCTTTACATACCCTTAATCATTAGAATTAGGAGCTATTTTATGGTAATTGTATCTGCCTCGGGCGTAGGCAAATCATATGGCATCAACGCAATACTTCAAGGTGTTTCCTTCCATATCAATGAAGGAGATCGCGTCGGCATCATCGGGGATAACGGTGCAGGCAAATCCACCCTGCTCTCGATTCTGACGGGCCAACTTTCTTATGACACCGGTGAGTTGTTCATGTCCTCTCAGATCCACATCGGCTATCTCAAGCAGCACGATAATTTTTCCTCCGAAAACACCGTATACCAAGAGATGCTTTCGATTTTTTCAGAAACTATTATAATGGAAGAAAGCATGCACGATATGTCCACACTGATTTCTCGGAAGTCCGAAGAGGGAGAGGATGTAGAGGACCTGCTCCTGGAATACAATGAGCTCATGGAGTCCTTCGAGCGAAGGGGAGGCTTCAGCTACCGTAGTGAAATACGGGGAATCTTATCCAGCATGGCCTTCCCCGAAGAGTTTTACGAGAAGAAAATCTCCACTCTATCCGGAGGAGAAAGGACGAGGCTGGCCCTTGCTTCCCTTTTGTTGAAAAAGCCCGAACTGTTGCTTCTGGATGAACCGACCAACCATTTGGACATCGGGACTTTGAAATGGCTGGAACAATATCTGAAAAGTTATTCCGGTACTCTGGTCATCGTATCCCATGACCGATATTTTCTGGATCAGACCGTAACGCGTATCTTTGAGATCCAGCATACGAATCTTTTTGTTTACGAAGGGAATTACACCGTTTATCTGGGAAAAAAGAAACAGAGAGAAGAAGACCTGCTACGTAAATATGACCGCCAGAGGCAGGAAATTCAACGCCAGGAAGATATGATACGTCGCTTCAGGCAGCACGGCACGGAAAAACTGGCGAAGCGGGCCAGATCCAGAGAAAAGCGTCTGGATCACGTTGAGCGCCTGGAACGCCCCATAACTTCCACGGAACGTATGAAGATCCATTTCAAAGAGAGGTTCCAAAGCGGTAACGATGTACTGTATGGGCAGGATCTCTCCATGGGTTTTACAGATGAAAGGGAGATCCGAACCCTCTTTACGGGCGTAGGGTTTGATATCAAACGCGGAGAGAGGATTTGCGTCGTAGGTCCAAACGGCATCGGAAAAACTACCCTACTGAAGATTATAATGGGACGACTCATTCCCGACGCCGGTTTCGTCCGCCTCGGGCACAACGTCATGCCCGGTTATTACGATCAGGAACAGGCCATGCTGCGGAGCGAACTCACGGTACTCGAGGAACTCCACGAGAGCTACCGCCTTTACTCGGAAACGGAGCTGCGAAGCATTTTAGGGAGATTTTTATTTCACAACGACGATGTTTTTAAGCAGGTGAGCGCTCTGTCCGGCGGGGAAAGAGCCAAACTGTCACTTCTGAAGCTCATGCTGTCAGGCGCAAATCTTTTAATTATGGACGAGCCGACAAACCATTTGGATATCGCTGCTAAGGAAGTCTTTGAAGACGCGCTGCTGGATTTTCCGGGAACGGTTCTCATCGTTTCTCACGACCGGTATTTGCTGAACAAAATCCCCACCCGCATATTTGAACTGTCCACCAACGGAATAGATAGCTTTCTGGGGGGGTATGATTATTACCTGGAGAAAAAGCAATCCATCGGCTCCGGCAAGAGCTACCTTGAAGGGCTGGGGCGAATCACATCTGTGGAAAGCGGTGACCGGAAGAAGGAGGAGCAAGCCGACTTGTCTTCCAAGGAAGCACGGATGGAAGCTCGGAGAAAATCCAAAGAAGAGGAAGCCAAGAGGAGAAGGCTGGAAAGAGACCTTGCTGATGCGGAAGCTTCTATTGCCACATTGGAGGAAGATATCCACAATTGGAAATTTGAGATGTGCAAAGAGGAAATCTATTCGGATCACGTGCTTTCCGCCTCTTATTTGCAGAGAATAGAGGAGGCCGAATCCGCCTTGAATGCCACATATGAACGTTGGGCAGAGCTGCATGAAAGAATTTAAAATAGGTGTTGCAGTATTCATACCCTTCACTTATAATAGGCTTGAAACTCAGGCAG
>CAYLVS010000217.1:0-3311 GCA_964387185.1 uncultured Oscillospiraceae bacterium
CGCATCCTTTTCCTTGTAGGTCTTAAATCATCCATAGCTAAATAATTTATATGAGATTGTAAAGATATCTCTTTTTTGACTTTTTATGGAAATAGTAGTATGAAAAACAGGATAAATTCACCAATTTATGGTATTTTTGTGCTTCGCCGTTATTCGTGTCCCGTGCGTAATGACAACTGAATGTTTACGATCAGAGAGAACAGATATTAAACTTGTTTTGACTATGTCGAGCATAGCAAAATTTACAACGTAAATTTCAATAACAACCGAATGACAATAGAAACAGTAACTAAATATTATTATGAACAGATTGATTGCGGCCTCTATTCTTTTTTTAGCGACTTTAACGGTTTTGGCACAGGGTGCGTATAACTTTTCGGTGATAACACAAAATCCCATTACACCGATAAAAAATCAGGCCAGTTCGGGGACTTGCTGGAGTTTTTCCGGTGTCGGATTATTGGAATCGGAACTGATCCGTATGGGAAAGGGAGAATTCGATCTTTCCGAAATGTATATTGTTCGTAGAAATTATGAAGATAAGGCGCAAAAATATGCGCGCCTGCATGGCAGCTTGAATTTTGCGGCGGGAGGATCTTTTGCCGATGTGGTGGAGACCATCAATGAATATGGAATAATGCCTGAGGATGCTTATCGGGGACTTAATTATGGTAGCGAGACACATAATCATGGTGAACTTGATAAAGTCTTGAAAGGATATATGGATGGGATTATTGGTGCCCGTGGCCTCTCTCCCGTCTGGCACGACGCATTTTCGGGAATATTGGATACTTATCTTGGTCCTTTACCTGAAACATTCATCTACCAGGGAAAAGAATACACCCCTTACACCTTTAAAGATTTGCTTGGAATCAAGCAAGAAGATTATATCTCGTTGACCTCATTTACACATCATCCTTTTTACAAACCTTTCGCGGTTGAGGTTCCTGATAACTGGCGCTGGGCCAATTCCTATAACCTTCCTATAGAAGAGTTGATGGAGGTGATGGAGAGTGCCATTATGGGTGGATATACCATCGCATGGGCTTCCGACGTGAGTGAAGCCGGTTTTTCACGCGAAGGTATTGCGGTTATACCCGACGAGAATGCTGCTGAGAATGCGGGTTCCGATCAGGCCAGATGGCTCGGGCTTTCTACCCGTGAACGGGATGCCAATCTGAAGACGCGTGTAGGGACTGAAGTGCTTGCCGAAAAAACGATCACGCAGGAGATGAGACAGGAGTCATTCGATAATTATCAAACCACAGATGATCATGGCATGCTAATTTATGGTATTGCTAACGACCAGAATGGGAACAAGTTCTATATGGTGAAGAACTCATGGGGTGAAACTGGTCCCTACAAAGGCCTCTGGTATGCCTCAGATCCGTTTGTGCGTTACAAGACTTTGAGTGTCGTATTGCACCGGAATGCTATCCCCGCACAGATCGCTGCGAAGTTGGGCTTATAAATCTTTAGCTTGAGTGATATGGATACCGCAGCGCTATATAATCTTTTCCTTCAATATCCTTTTATCACCACCGATTCGAGGATATGCCGCAAAGATTCCATCTTTTTTGCCCTGAAGGGGGAGAGATTTAATGGAAACCTGTTTGCGGAAAAAGCGATTGAAGCAGGATGCGCCTATGCGGTGGTGGACGAAGAGCCGGAGAGGGAGAACGACAGGATCATTCTGGTGGAAGATGTGCTGGAGGCTCTTCAGAAATTAGCCAATTGGCACCGGAAGAAATTGAAAATACCCATTGTCGGCATCACAGGGACAAACGGAAAAACTACTACAAAGGAATTGATCGCCGTCGCTTTGTCGAAAGAATTCAAAGTGGCCTATACCCAGGGAAACCTGAATAATCATATTGGTGTTCCCCTTACATTGTTGTCGATGAACAGATCGCATGAGATAGGTGTAGTGGAGATGGGAGCCAGCCGTCTGGGAGATATCAGCGAACTGTGTGAGATAGCAGAACCCAACTATGGCATCATTACCAATGTGGGCAAGGCGCACATGGAAGGGTTCGGCAGTTTCGAAAATCTGGTTGATACCAAATGCGAATTATATGATTTTATCCGAGAGCACAGCGGAAAAGTGTTTGTAAATAAAGATAACCAGATACTCTATGACCGGTCGGAAGGGATGGACCGTATACTCTATGGCAAGAATGACCCGTCGTTTTTTGCTTCGGCTACGATTGCCGATGCTACTCCTTTCCTTGAGTTCGACTGGAGTTTTTTTGACAGCTCCTATCGTGTCAAAACACGACTGGTAGGCGAGTTTAACTTTGATAATGCGATTGCGGCAGTGGCAGTCTCCAAGTTCTTCGGGATCAATGCAGAGCGGATCAGTACTGCACTGGAAGAATATGAGCCTACAAATTATCGCTCCCAATTCAAGCGTACGGAGAAAAATGACCTGATTATCGATGCCTATAATGCAAATCCTACCAGTATGAAAGCATCACTGGAGTTCTTCTCATCCGTTCCTACTTCATTGCCGAAAATGGTGATTCTTGGAGAAATGAAGGAATTGGGTGGGAGCAGCGATGAAGAACATAAAAAGATGGTACAGTTTCTGAAGAGGCAACCTTACGACAAGATCTATCTGGTGGGTCCTGCCTTTAGTAGGTGGATCAATGAAAATGACAAATTCCGGTTATTCGATGATGTGGACCAGTTAATAGAGTCGCTGAAAAAAGAGCCTCTATCCAATCGATATATCCTGCTAAAAGGTTCCCATTCCATACATTTGGAAAAAGCAGTCGATAACCTATAGGGCTATTGCTGGAATTTTACGTTCAGCATCACCATTTCCGACACTGTACCGATACGATATTGTGGTCCTACCAGGCCAATCCCTGAAGTGACGTAGAAATGTGTATTCCCCTTTTTCAGGTAGCCATACGCCACTTCGAAAATCATTTCTGTGGCTATGTTTCCCGGAAAGGCCTGACCATGATGGGTATGTCCGTAAAGTGCGACATCCACTCCCGCGTCAGCTTCCTCATCTAGATTGTCAGGTGTATGGTTCAACACAATTACCGGTTTCGATCTCTCTACAGACTGATTGTCAAGTATTTTTAGGAGCGGTTCTCGTGTATGGACCACTTTGTCCTCTCGCCCCACCACGTAAAAACTGTTGTTGATCAATACCGCAGAGTCACGTAACAGGGTTATTCCTGCCTTATTTAGGAGTGATATCTTTTCTTCCGCATCATAGCGATACTCATGATTTCCGGTACATGAGAATACCCCTAAGGGAGCGTGTAGGCGTGACAGTTCTTCATCCATCCGCTGTT
>CAYLVS010000218.1:0-3303 GCA_964387185.1 uncultured Oscillospiraceae bacterium
GAGCGAAAGCGTGAACACCCACAACGCCATAAGTATCAGAGAGCTTCGCCAACGCGGGAAAATCGGCATTGATTCGTTTCAGATCTTCCACGTCCATTACAGGTAGCATAATGTCCGGAAGGCCCGTAGAAATGATTTCAGGATAAAGTTCCCATTCGCCTTCGAGAGAAATATTCGCCCCCTCCTCTTGCAGCCCCATCACTCCGTAAAGCTCCCTTAGAGCGTCTCTTTCACGAATGATTTTTATGGACTGCGGCGAAGCCATCTCCATCATGACGAATCCTGTCCCTACGCTGATCTCCATCTCTCCGGCCAGGGTCTCTGCCAGGTAACTCTTGCCCGCGGAAACCAGACCTTCTTCCTGCAAAGCGCAGAAGGAAGCTATGGTAGCATGTCCACATAGGTCAACTTCTTCCGTGGGAGTGAAGTAGCGCAATTGAAAACGGTCTTCCGATTTGGGCAAGACAAAAGCCGTTTCAGAATAGCGGAGCTCTGCAGCGGTTTTTCGCATCACTTCATCTTCCGGGTAAGTGGCGCCTTTAGGTAAGATTACCACTCCGGCAGGGTTCCCTCCGAATACCTCCTCGGAAAATGCATCTACAATATAAAATCGCATTACAACACCCCCTATGTTGCTCCTCCTTTTCCCCATAAAGCGTTCCGCTTTGCAGGGATCCCAAAACCAATAATTAATTATACCAGAAGAGCCACCAGAGGGACAGACCCCGTGGTTGTTTTTGCCTCCACGAGGTCTGTCTCTTTGGTTGTTTTTGTCGCCACGGGGTCTGTCCCCGCGGAGGCTTTTGGGTTACTGAGCTGCCGGGCTCATGACCACGAAGGCCGCCCAATCCACATCTTCGTCATAGCTGTTGCCCCAGTCGTAGATTAACCGCTCGAAGGACTCCACCACATAGCCGTTCTGGTTGTGGTCCGTGGTATCGTAAGAATCCATGAGCAGAATCACATCATCGCAGGTGCCTTCGGTTCCCATGTTATCATAGCCTATGACGGTTTGATAATGGCCGCCCCACTCATGCCACATGACCATGACGGGGATTCCTTTCTTCAGATAGTAGGGAATCATGTCCCCCAAATCGATGTATTCACCGTCGACCTCAATGCCGCATTCAAAATAGGAATCTCCATCCACGATATCTTTGGAGGACTTCACATCCCACTCTCCGGGCAGTCCATTGATTACAGCAAGCATTTCCTTCACTGTGGTTCCCGGGAGGCCATCGGTCTTATTCCGTAGATTGGCCAGGTCCATCTCGTTCATTTGGCCTCTCTTGTCAAACCAATCCAGTACTGTAAGCATGGACGTTACCCCACAGGTATATTCCGTAGCCTGCTGAATGCTCTTGTAGCCCTGTAGCATGGTTCTGGTAGAGGTCGATTTCAAGTTGTAAACATCTACATTCTTATAATAGGGCGAATATTTATAATCCGCTGTGCGGAAGACATCTGCGGAAGCCGGTCCCGACAGGCCGTCAGCCCCAAACCAGTTGGGATAATCCGTGGCATAAGGCTCCACACTGTCTAACGCCAAAATTGCTGCTGCCAAAGCATCGCCGTAAGGTATCATATGGATGTCTGTGAACCTTCCAATATTTTTATTATCGTCTTTGATTCCGTCACCCATGACCAGATCTTTCCCATCAACGCCTTCCGGTGTGGCGACCAGGAAGATTCCATAATCGAAATCAGGATCCCATCCTGCACTCCAGTCCCAGATCAAGCGCTCCGCTGATTGAATCAGATAGCCGTCCTGATGATGATCGGTAGTATCGTAAGGATCCATCAAAATGAGGACATCATCCGCTGTGGTTTCCGTTCCAAGAGTGTCATAGCCGATAATGACCTGATAATGGCCACCCCAATCGTTCCATCCAACGATAATCGGTTTGCCCTCTTTCAGAATTTGGGGCACTAAATCGAAGAGATTCACTCGCTCGCCATCATAGGTCGCATAAGGGTAAGACCCGTCGTCCCAGTCCAGTTCCGCATCAAAGGTGGAATAAAGATCCCACTTCTGGCCCAGGTTCTTTTCCAAACCTTCAAAAATATTGATCATCTGACGCAGAGATGTGGCTCCCGGCTGGTCTTTCTGACGTAGCGATACCAGGTCCATCTCATTTAGGTCGCCTCTCGCATCCCACCATTCCAGAACCGTCAAAGCTGACGCGGGCCCGCAGGTCCAGCCGTTGGTCTGCTGACTGGTTTTGTAATTGGTCAAGATGGTCAGCGTATCACTGGATGTCATCTCGTAGAAATCGGGGATCTGCCAATACTGTGAATTCATAATGGAGGGCGTGCTGTCTGTAACGGCACCGTCCAGTCCATATTCGTTAATCAATCGCTCCCCATAAGGGATTTGCCACTCTTCATAGGTCTGATCCTCTGAAGTTAGCCTTGCCAGCATGGTATCTTCTTTATCACCGGCGATGGCAAGCTTCATAGCCCGATGGAGCATGATGGCGATATCGCCTCTGTTTGCTCCCTGGGATCCTCCGGTGATGCCGGAAAGGATTCCAAGTTCCGTTCCCTTCTCAACATAATTGGTAGGCCAGACCTCGCCCACATCCTCAGCGGTATAACCGAGGGCACGCACAATCATGGTAATAGCTTCATCGTAGGACACGGGATTTTGCGGACGGAAGGACTTGTCCGGATACCCCACTACGATATCCAATTTGTCGGCGTACCCCACATAGCCTTTAGCCCAATGGGTGCTGACATCTGAAAGCCCACTGGCATACAAGCGGATTGCCTCGTCATCCATTTCCAAAGCTGCTATCAGCAACTTGGCCAGTTCAGCCCTCGTAATGGTGTTTTCCGGACGGAAGGTACCATCAGGATAACCGTCGATGATTCCTAAAGTCATCAATACGGATACAGCTTCTTCGTACTCTGTATCCGCCACATCGGCAGGCACGGCACTGAAAGCCAGTCCAAAGCTGCCTAAGACTAAGGATAGTCCAAGCAATACGGATAGTAATCGTCTCATGAAATAACCCTCCTTCTTTCTATTTATAGTTCAATTATAGCAGGAGGCCACTTTATAGCAAGAATTTTCTGGTAATTGCCTTAGCTGATCCAGAGGCGCAAATCAGATAAACTCCGCAACTTAATTCATTTTTACCTATTTCAAGAGGAAAAGTAGGTAAGATTCTTCTCTGCCCTTCGATTCTTACCTAATCTTGGGGTGCAAATTAGGTAAGATTCCACTCTGCTCTTCCATTCTTACCTAATCCAGGGTCATAAATTAGATAAAATTCTACTCTGCTCTTCCATTCTTACCTA
>CAYLVS010000219.1:0-3260 GCA_964387185.1 uncultured Oscillospiraceae bacterium
ATCGGTACGATGGCGATATCTTCGCCTTTCAGCATGAACATTTTTGCCTTACACATAGGAGTCTCAATTTCCACTTCTTTCAGTGGCAGACCTCTGGTTGCTTCAAAGGTCATGAGCATAGAGATTTCTTTTGCCAGCTCTCTGAAATCCTTGGTGCTGGTATTTTTGTCCCGCAAAATAGCCAGTTTGTGTTGAATCAGCGGATGATCGAATACGTATACGTTTCCCATTTTGTCTCCCTCCTGCTCGAAGAACCCTATTTCCCCCGGGCAATCACATATGTTATATTTTATTGTGTTGGTCCCTTTGATGTCATACACCTAGCAGTTCAAAAGGTCGATTCTGCGCTGGTGGCGGCCTCCCTCAAACTCTGTGGACAGCCAAATATCTACGATAGCAATTGCCTCTTCAGCGGACAGAACCCGGCCTCCCAAGGCAAGCATATTTGCATCGTTGTGTTTCCGGCTCATTTCCGCCATAAAGACATTGGTCGCCAGAGCGCAACGAATCCCTTTTACTTTGTTGGCTGCAATGGAAATCCCAATGCCGGTTCCACAGAAAACAATGCCCTTATCCACTTGGCCTGCAGCCACTAGCTCGGCGCATTCCCTGCCGTACTTCGGGTAATCCACCGAATCGCAGGAATGGGTCCCCAAATCCTGTATTTGCAAATCATCCCGGTTGCTTAAATACCCTATGATCAGTTCCTTAAGTTCATATCCGCCGTGATCGGCAGCAAGTGCAAGTTTCATGACCTTCGCCTCCTGTTATTATTGTTTATACATCGATTATGTTGTACCCTGCCGCCTTCAGCATCCGGTTCATCACTGCAAGCCCGATAGAGTTCTCCTGGTTCAGCGCTCCTGCCAAAATCAAATCCACTTTTTCATCGTCTAATTCCCGCAGTCTGGTAAAGAAATCCCGGGCCGCTGTTGTGAAAGCTTCCTCATCAAAGAGTAGGATGCCAACTTTTTCTCCCTTTTTCTCCTTTTCGGCGCAAATAGCTTCCATTTGCTGCTTCACCCTGTCCACCGGTCCGCGTAGAATTAACATCTCCGCTTTTGGGGCATAGTGCGTGTACTTCATCCCGGGCGCTTTCGGCACGGGACCTCGGTTTGTGTATTCCGTGGAAGTTCTGTCGGGCATAGTCAAGATGCCCGGATCTATGATGACTTCTTTACCCAGCACGCGGCTCAGTTCCTCCGGCGTCAGAATGCCCGGCCTCAGTATAACGGGAACAGAATCTGTCAGATCTATAATAGTTGATTCAATTCCCACCCGGGAATCTGCTCCTACAATAATTGCATCGATCCTGCCGTCCATATCCCGAATCACGTGTTGTCCCTTTGTTGGGCTTGGGCGTTTCGAAAGGTTGGCACTGGGGGCTGCGATGGGACGGCCGGATAGCTTGATTAACTGGAGAGCCGTGGCCTCGTCAGGCATTCGCACAGCAACAGTGGACAGTCCGCCTGTTGTAATGTCCGGTACGACATTAGTCTTGGGAATCACCATGGTCAGCGGGCCCGGCCAAAACTCCCCGGCAAGCACTTCCATATCTCTGGTTACTGCAGGCGTTAGAACCGAAAGCATCTCTCTATCGGCGATGTGTACGATCAATGGGTTGTCGGAAGGTCTGCCCTTGGCCCGGTAAATCGCTGCGACGGCCTCGGGATTTAAAGCATCTGCCCCGAGACCATAAACCGTCTCTGTTGGAAAGGCAACGACTCCGCCATTCCGCAACGTCTCTGCTGCTTCCGCAAGTTGCTCCAGCGCCTTTTCATCCAATTCCCTGATTTCGTAAATTTTGGTCTTCATTCTATGGCCTGTGTCATTTTTCATTAAAAATTCTTCATCTTCTCCGCCTGATCCGATGTGATTAGGCCGTCAACGATTTCATCGATGTCGCCATCCAGGAAATAGTCCAGCTTATAAATTGTCATGCCAATTCGATGGTCGGAAACCCGGCCCTGGGGGAAGTTGTAAGTGCGGATGCGTTCGCTCCGGTCACCGCTGCCTACCTGACTCTTTCTGGTTTCTGAGATCTCTTTGTTCTGCTCCTGTATCTTGACATCATAAAGTTTGGCCCGCAATACCTTGAAGGCTTTTTCCTTATTTTTCAGCTGGGACTTTTCATCCTGGCAGGTGACTACGATACCTGTCGGCTCGTGGGTGAGCCGTACAGCAGAGTCTGTGGTGTTGACACTCTGGCCGCCGTTCCCGGAAGAACGGTACACGTCTACCCGCACATCGCTCGGATTGATTTCAATCTCTACATCATCTATTTCAGGCAATACGGCTACGGTAGCGGCGGAGGTGTGTATCCTTCCGCTGGATTCCGTTTCCGGCACTCTCTGCACCCGGTGGACGCCACTCTCGTACTTGAGCCTTGAATAAGCGCCCTTTCCTTTGATCAATATTATGGCTTCTTTGATTCCGCCTATTCCGGTCTCATTCATATCCATGATTTCCGTCTTCCAGTTTCGACGTTCCGCGTAGCGCATATACATACGTAAAAGGTCGCCTCCAAATAGGCCGGCCTCCTCGCCCCCGGTTCCGGCACGGATTTCCATAATAACGTTCTTCTCGTCATTAGGATCTTTCGGCAACAGTAAAATGCGAAGCTCCTCGCTGTAAACTTCCAGTAGGCCTTCGGCATCAGAGAGCTCTTCCTTAGCCAGCTCGCGCAACTCCTCATCCACCCCGCTTTCGCCCAGAAGTTCCTTCGTGGAGTTGATGTCGTCCTTGGCTTTCTTGTAATCTTTATATTTCTTGATAATGGGTTCCATGTCGGACATTTCTTTCATCATCTTCAGCCATTCATTTTGCTCGGCAATGACAGCAGGATCTGAAACCTTAAGCGCCAGATCGTTGTACTTTCCTTCCATGAAATCTAATTTATCAAACATTATATTTAAACTCCCGATCAATCCCCTCACCAGAGGGTTCAATTATAGTCTTACAGAAAGACTATTTTCTGATACAATTTCTAAAAAAACCGGAAATGCAAGTTTTCCGGTTTTTTTGTCCTATTCGATGTTGAACTTTTTCTTGAACTTTTCAACACGGCCGCCGCGATTGATAAACTTCTGCTGGCCCGTAAAGAACGGGTGGCATGCAGAGCATACATCCAATCTCAGTTCCTCTTTCGTTGACTTAGTCACGAATTCGTTTCCGCATGCACAGGTAACCTTGCATTCCTTATATTCAGGATGGATTCCTTCTTTCATCGTTCTCACCTTCCTTATAAAATATCTATTTCA
>CAYLVS010000220.1:0-3254 GCA_964387185.1 uncultured Oscillospiraceae bacterium
AGGGGAAGCAAATTGAAATTCGAATTAAAGATGGCCCTTCGCTTTATGCTCAGCGGTAAGAGCCAAACCCTCTTCATTATTATCGGTATTGCGGTAGGCGTAGCTGTGCAGATATTCCTCGGGTCTCTCATCACCAGCCTTCAGGATAGCCTCGTGGATGAAACCATCGGAAACAGTGCCCATATTACCCTGAAAAGTTCAGAAGATGTGGTAACCCGGACGCTGAATGCCGATGTGTCAGATGACTTGCTCTTTCGCGGCAATGCGGTTTCTACAAGAAAGAATATAGACAATTGGTCACTCATCGTGGACGAACTTGCCGGGGAAGAAATGGTGACTGCCATTTCGCCTACGCTTCAAGGAACTGCACTGGTACGCAGTGGCGGTATCGATCGCTCCGTTCAAATCAAGGGCGTGTTTCTGGATGAGGCCGACCTGATCTATGAGATCTCCGACAGAATGGTCACCGGCAATCCCTTGATTGAGGGAAACACTGCTGTCATCGGCTCTACCTTGGCTCAGGATATGGGCCTGGAGTCGGGGGATAACTTCAATTTGCTTCTCCCCAACGGTGGTACAGTACGCCTGTTAGTTGGCGGTGCTTTTGACCTTCAAAATGAAGCAGCCAATAGCTCTTTGATTTTCATGGACCTTCGACGGACGCAGAAGTTGTTTAACACGGGGGATGCAGTGTCTTCCATTGAAGTGAAGATCCGGGACCCCTTCGAAGCCGATCTTATCGCCGGCAAATGGAAGGAATCCCTGGACAACGTAAAAGTGGAGGACTGGATGGAATTAAACCAGCAACTTCTAACTGCATTATCCAGCCAGAGCAGTTCCTCGTACACCATACAATTTTTCGTAATTTTGTCCATTACTCTTGGCATTGCCAGCGTGCTGGCCGTTTCTGTCATTCAGAAATCCAAGGAAATCGGTATATTAAAAGCAATGGGTACCACGAAAAAAAGCACCAGCAGAATCTTCATCCTGCAAGGGCTGCTGCTGGGCATATTGGGATCCTTTGCGGGAATCGGCCTGGGGATTCTTCTCCTCGGCGGTTTTAATTCAGTTGAAGGCTTGTCCTTCAGCATCACATATCAATGGAGCAACGTTTTCCTGTTGGCGGCCATCGCCACCTTTGCAGGCGCTATCGCTTCGGTCATTCCCGCAAAGCGGTCAGCAAATATGAACCCTATGGAGGCAATAAAAAATGGATAATACACTGCTCATGGGTCAGAACCTGGTACGAGAATACGGAACGGCAGTCATCACAAGGGCCTTAGACGATGTGAGTGTCAAGCTGAACGTTAAAGAGTTTGCCAGTATCATTGGCCAGTCGGGGAGCGGAAAGAGCACGCTACTCAACATGTTGGGGGCCCTGGACCGACCGACCAGCGGGAAGCTTCTCTTCCGGGACAAGGACCTTTCCGGAATGAACGATTTGGAGATGGCTCAGTTTCGGAACCGTAATATTGGATTTATTTTTCAGTTTCATCATTTGTTGCCCGAATTTACCGCTCTGGAAAACGTGCTATTGCCCACGTGGATCGAATCGGGGAGAGCAGACAGGAAAAGGGAGGCTCGCGCCATGGAATTGCTGGAATTGGTGGGTTTGAAGGATCGCATGAAAAACATGGCCACCAATTTATCCGGCGGCCAGCAGCAGAGGGTGTCCATCGCCCGCGCTCTGATTAACGACCCCAATCTGGTTCTTGCGGATGAACCCACGGGAAACCTGGATTCCGATTCCACGGATCAGGTCTATGAACTTCTTCGGAATATCAACCGGGATTTGGGTATGTCTTTTCTTATTGTTACACATGATCGGCATATTGCGGAAAAATCCGACCGAGTTATCGAGATGAAGGACGGCCGGATTATCAAAGATTACAAAACGAGTGAGAAACTGCCCGACGAGCTATGGCAGTGCTTGGCCCCTCACAATTGCAAGCATCTGCAACATCTGGATACTGCATAAAGTACCACCAGGGGGACAGACCCCGTGGCTTCTCTCTGAATCTACGGTTCAAAGCTAACCATATTTGATTAAACTCAGCCAGATGGTTAGTTTTCACTCTGGATCTACGGCACAAAGCTAACCATATTTGATTAAACTCAGTCGGATGGTTAGCTCATCGCCGGCGTTTCCCTCGGGGTAAATGATTAGATATCGTGGATCAGGTTTTTGATCCATTTTTTTGAGTGGAAGCGGCGGCGGCAGAACAAGCTTTTGCCAAACTCCTCCGCCTGGGCCATCATTACGATTATGTAAACAGGCAGATCTGTGAAAAAGACGCCGAAAAAGACCAGGGGTACGCCGATGCCCCAGACGCAACCAACCTCTAAAAGCATGGCGAATTTTGTGTCGCCACCGCAGCGCAGGGTTCCGACGATGTTCAAACCTCCGTAAACCTTGAGCCACATCATACAGCCGTAAATGGCGAGAATCCAGAGCATGTAGGATCGCCCTTCATCCGTGAAATTAAACAAAAGCACAATAAACCGAGAGCTGATGATCAGCAGGCCTCCGGAAATAAGTCCAACTTTGATGCCGATGCTGAGCAACCTCTTTGCGAGGGCAAAGGCGTAATCCATTTGTCCCATTCCAATCCGCTGTCCGACGAGAATCAGTAAGGCATCTCCCAGGCTGAATATGGCCAGTATAAACAGTTGATTTATTGTGTTGCTGGCCTGTATAGCGGCGTATTCGGTGATGCCCATTCTGCCGTAAAAGGCGTTGTAGGTTGCCATGCCCAGGCTCCACATGGTCTCATTGACGGTGACGGGGAGGGCGCTGGTCAATACTCTGGCTACCAAAATCCTTCGCCAGGAAAAGAACTCTTTCAGCGGGGCGGCCAGAATGTTGTGCCTTCCGAAAATCACGAATAGAACCAGAGTCAGCTCCAAAATTCTCGCTGTGAGAATTGCCGTTGCTGCGCCCATGACGCCCATTGCCGGCAAGCCGAACTTGCCGAAAATAAGCAGGTAGGCCAGGAGGGTATTGGTGGAGAAAACGACTATGCTTATGTATAGGGGAATCTGCGTTTGCTGGGTGGAGCGCAACGCTGCGGTGCAGGGCACCGTAATGGAGACCGTCAGGAAGCTGAAGGCGAATCGGCGGAGAAATCCGGTTCCCATTTCGATGGCTTCCGGTATGTCCGTAAATAAGCGCAATACCATTTCGGGAAAGAATGTGGCCGCTATGAAAAAGATCATGCCGATTCCGAAGCAAAAAGTCACAGCAAAGCCCAGTA